>DNPC01000264.1 GCA_003501565.1 Planctomycetaceae bacterium
AAAGCACCCCGTGCCGACACGGCAGGGGTGCTTTGAAGTCTTTCATCGCTGCATTGTGATTGCGAGCAACACGATCAGCCACACGAATCACTGCTGGACAGCAACGGTCAGCTTGCCTGAGTGCAACCGCCCAAAGCTACATTCAGCAGACACTGACCCCTGTGGTCGACTATAGCTCGTGTGAACTAAGCAGTGTTCGGCCTTCTTCGGCAGGAAGGTCTTCGCCGAAGTAGCTGGCGATCTCATCAAGCAGTTCGGGAGCGGCTTCATCGTCGAGGTTAATCGAACCTTGCATTGCACCAGCACTGGCGACCAGCTGTTCCTTGACCTCGATCTTTGTGCCGATCTCGTCAAGCAATTCTTGCGTCTTGCTGAGCAGCGAGTTGTCGACCGTAATGCTGCTGCTGGCCTCGGCGACACCAACCAGCGTCAGCCTGGCTTCCAGCTCTTCGATACGGACTTCCAGTTCGTTCTTGGCCGCCAGCATCTCGTCCAGCTTGGCGGTTGCAGCGGTCAAATTCTTTTGTCGAGCCGCCAGGATCTTCTCGAGTTTCTGATTGGTTGCATCATGGGCGGTGTACTGAGCGAATCGGCGGCGAAGCTCATCGCGGACCTGATCTTCCGAGTAGTTGATCTTGTCGTAGACAAACCGTGTTGAACCGGACTCGAGGTCGTCGCGAAGACGCATAATGTCGCTGCGGCTCTTGGAGAGCAATTGCGTCTTATCGGCGATTTGCTCAGCAAGCTTCCGGACCTCGACGCGTTCGCGAGTCACTTTCAGCATGTTGTCCTGGATTTCAGGATCCAGCTCATCAATCATCTGACGAGCTCGCTTGATTTCCCAGTCGACGGGCATGCTGTCACGGACTGACGTGCTGGCGGTGCGAACGCCTGTTTTGACGTAGCTCCACGCTCCGGTCGACGCTACAGCACCAAGTCCCAACAGTCCCAGTGCTCCTGCTGCAAGGCATTTTTTCATCATTCTTCTCCAGTCGTTTTGGGCTTCGATGCGCCACCAGGCTTCCACACCTCGATGACGAATGTGATTCGTGAGTAAGGACGCATCCCAAACCGCTGTCAGCGATCCTGCCGTCATAGCTTTGCTGTCCACGAAAGGTTGTTCGCTGGCCCACTGGGATTTCTTGGCAAGAAATCTCAAAAAGTTTTTGCCCCATCCTGACGCAGTAAGTGGATGCCGCCTTCTGCCGAGTTCGTCAAACGGCCAGATCACCCCGTTTGCTAGCGAAAAGCGTCGCTTTTCGACACCAGGTGTTTCATTTTGGCAGCATTGCAGAAGAGGTATGTTCCCGGCGTTTCGCCGTAACTTATTTGTGGGAAAGAGTTTGCGGCAAATGTGTGCGCGGTGTCTTCGGATTGGCATCACACTTGCAACCGAACCTTAATGTTCTTCGCAGCTGTCTAGCTCGGCAGTATTGTCCAGCCGAGCGTGACAAAAAATGCCAGCATCCCCCCAAGAGGTTGGTGTCGAGCTGTGGCGAGAAGCTTTTGCTGTTCACTACGACCGGCCCGCAAACCCGCAAATCGAGCTTGAGCCGGTCGAATCGTAGTGCGAAATCGAGACTCGAGCCGTTAAGCTGGAAAGCGTTCCATCCGATCTATTGGGGAGGGAGACACAGTCATGACTGGCCAAAGCGGATCAAGCAATCCATCAAAAGCATCCCCTTCCAAACTCAATTGGAACTGGCTCTCAGCTCGCGTTCCCTCTTCATCGACCGACTCGCTCGGCAGCTGGCTCGACCAGCAGCTCGATGAACTCGAAGAGCAATTCTCAGACTTCACCACTGCCAAGAGCCTAGCCGCATCGCACCGCAGCAGTCAGGCAAATTCCGACCGCTAGTAAGCTAACTCACCCCCAGTTAGCCGAGTCCGCAACAATTGCTGGCAGTTCTCCCACCTATTCGCCGGTCTGGTATCAGCAAACCCCCGAATACTCGCCATTTTCGGCCACCCCGTTAGGGGCAGGCTTTCTGCAGTATTTCTGTTATCATGCCACGCGCGGAAATCGCTATCCAGAACAAACAGTTTTCTTCGATAATCGACGCAGTACTGGCCGGTAGCGATCCTAAAGAGCTGCATCATGGCCGCCTTGCCTTTGGGCCCTTTACCTTCGGCCTGAGCGCCCTTTATTCGAGGTCCAACAGAAAACGCTTATGACCACCGGTACCGAACCAATCGCCGGCTCATCACTCAACCTGTCCGGACGCAGTCGCCTTCATAAATTGATGGGCTTTGAAATCGCAGCCACCGGCAGCTACGTGCCTGAACAAGTGGTTGCCAATGAGGACTTGGCCGCGCTTGGCTGCGACAGTGATTGGATCGTCCAAAGAACCGGGATTCTCGAGCGACGCAAGGCGGCAGACGATCAGGCCACCAGCGATCTTGCACTGCACGCCGCACGTCAATGTTTGGAGCGTGCTCGAATTTCCGCTAGTGAAGTTGATTTGATTATCGTGGCTACGATCACGCCCGATCATGCTTCACCCTCGACAGCCTGTCATATCCAGAGAGCATTAGGGTGCATCGCACCTGCCATGGATGTCAATGCGGCTTGCGCTGGATTCATGTATGCGATGGTCACCGCAGGGCAGTTTATCGCGAGCGGTGCATCAAAAAATGCGTTGGTGATCGGCGCGGAAGTCATGAGCCGGACGATCGACCCAAGTGACGTCAAGACGTACCCACTGTTCGGAGATGGCGCTGGTGCCGTATTAATGCGACCCTCCAGTCAGCAAAAGGGAATGCTCAGCTACACGCTGGGGGCAGAGGGTTGTGGAGGGCAAATGCTATGTATTCCAAGTGGCGGTAGTCGTTTGCCGTTGTCTGAGGAAGCAATTGCAAATGGCGAACATTTCCTGCGCATGGAAGGACGCTCGGTGTTTAAATGGGCAGTACGTGTCGTGGCCGAAAGTGCCCGCGACTGTCTGACACACGCAGGTGTTAGCATTCAAGATATTGACTCAGTCATTTTGCACCAAGCAAACGTTCGCATCATCGATTCTGCCGTTTCAGACTTTCATATCGATCGCGAAAAAGTGCTGGTTAATCTCGAACGCTACGGCAATACGTCCGCTGCTAGCATTCCGCTCGTTTTGGACGAAGCGATCACATCTGGCAAATTATCTTCTGGCCAGCGAGCCCTCATGTGCGGTTTTGGCTCCGGTCTTGCCTGGGGAACCGCCGTCCTGCAGATGTAGGCAGTCGCGGAATCTAAAAATGAATGCAACTGGCTGGCCGGCATGCCCGCAGTGTGAGCAATTCTTGATGCGAACGATAGTCTACGGCTATCCCTCTGCTACGGAGCTGTCGCCCGGCATGGTTTATGGAGGTACAGGCTTGGTACCGCAGGCTCCAACACACTATTGCCCGCACTGCGACACTGCTTGGTACTTCAAAACTACTGATGAAGCGCTTTATATACCGCCACCTGAAGCGTGTGACTTCTGTGGCAAAACGTTGAGCGACTTGGAGAAGCTAGACTGTCTCATGGAATATGAGAATATGTTCGAATCAGAGGGCCCTGGTAGATTCATCGTCGGTGACACGTTCAAGCAGCTAGTTTCACCGGTGTGCAAGAAATGCAGAAATGGCATCCACGAAAACCAAGCTGATCTAGCAGCTGAAGAAATCGAGCAAGACCGCAAACGAGATTTCTACTTCTACGTGCTGTGCTTTGGCATCCTTACAATCATCGCCGCTCTGTACTTACTAGAGTACCTGCTGAGCTAGTTTCGGGAGAACGCTGCATAAGGATCGCTTTTCGGCCGTTGAGCTGCGCAAAGTGTTCAGAGATCTTCTTGTGATCTCCCCAAAGCTCTTGCTACCGCCCCGCCCTGAATCACTTCTGTTTCTGTCTTAATCCGTGTTCGTCTGTGGGCCTAACCTTTCGAGGCCTAAAAGAGTTCGCTCCGTTTGTGTACGTAGGCCGCTAACAAGGTCGAAATCAGTCCTGTCGGAGCGGTCAAAGTGCCACGCGAGAAATTCGTATCGTGCCGCTAGAGCTTACAACGAAGTTTCGACCGAAGTTACGG
>DNPC01000011.1 GCA_003501565.1 Planctomycetaceae bacterium
AAAGCCAGTCGGACACGGCTTTGACTCGCTCGACCATGTTCTTTCTTTGGCCGGTCTTCTTTTCAAACTGTGATCGCTCGTTTGGATCATACAAGCCGACAGCGATTGCCGCACAAAGTTCAGTGAAGACCATTTCTGACGCTGCTCCAAGCATGACAGCCGATGCTAGGGTGTTTCCTGTTCGGAATGTTGTGAGTGCTTCGGCCAGATACGCTTCAACCGTTCCATGAAGCCCCCCTGTGCTTTGTTGCAATCGGGTAAGGTATCCATTGGGATCGTAGGGAACAGGCTTCTGCTCAGCGATGACCTTCTTTCCATGATCCGTAATCGACAAGAAAGGCCAACCGTCGTTCATTGACCTGGGGTGATCTGTGCTGGGAACCAATACTCTCTCAAGTATCAAATCCCAGATTACGTGCTTTAAGCGAGCACCATCTTCATCTCGAAATCCGATAGCATGCTGAAAGTGCTCAGGGCAGCGTTGTTTTGCGATGTGCTCGACACCACTTAGGCAATGGCTGTACTGCAACGTCTGGTGCCGTTGATTGACGGTCGTTTTCAGGTACTCCAATAGGAATGCTCTCAGTTGTTCGGTTTGAAACACGAAACGATCCTCACGTAAACGACTTGCCTAGTTGAGCCGTGGAAACGATCTCAATATCTCTTGGAATAATCGTCTCCTGTTCATTTCCACGATTAAAAAATGCAACAACATCAGTAGACTGGCAATTTCCTTCAAGAATGTACCAAGGAGGACTGTTCCAGTCTCTCGCAAACCCTTCGGCCACCCGTTTTGACAGGGTCCAACTGAGGCCGTATCGATTAGCTTGTCCACATCCACGATAGACAGTTAGCGTTTGAGGAAACGAACTAAAAACCGCTCTTTCGTCATTGGTCATGACCATTCCCTGTTCAGGGACATTGGAAGAGAATAGATCACGATACAAGACAGTGTGGTGTCGGTCGTAGCGGTTCTTGTCTTTGGTGTTCGCCGTCCAGATGTGGCCAAGCAAACTCCAGTATTCAGGAGGCGAGAGCGAGTGTTTCATTTGATTGAAACAAAGGATCGCAACTTGGCGAATGAGCAAATGGGGATAACGACGGAGTGCAACTGGAACTAGGCGGTCGTAGCTGGTCTCAATCGGATGCCGTTCATAAACCCCATCAACATCCTCGGAAGGGTACTCTTGTGCGACTCGAAGAATTTCCTGGGCCGACAGTGAAAAGTCTCGAACTGCTGCCGAGTGCCTGTAAGGAGGAAGCTCGTGTCCGCCCCGCTCCAAAGCCCGAAAGTAGGCCATAAATTCTGCGCAAGCATGTTCGTTTTCATTTAACGACTTTTGTTGTTGCTCCTTATCCACAGATCGTTTCACGCCTCCGCTCCTCTATTGACTGGCGAAGGGCTGATGGGTCATCGAACCTCGACGAAAACACTTCCATCGAGTGTTCACCAGACAAGCACTCTGAGAATTTCAGATTCTCCATTGCTTCGATATTCGGTATCGGTCGAATGTTGTCGGCGTTGAGTTCCATGATGAGCGGCGAGACTTCGTCTAGCGAGTTTGCCTTCGGGAAAACGAGTGACAGATTGTCGCCTTTAACATCAATACTTGGTTTCAGAGCATCTGCCAGAAGCGTGTTGGCAACGCCGCCAGCAAACGTCCACCACCGAATTTCTCCGTTGGGTTGAAGAACGAGCGAAGTCGCATCAGAAGAAATCCAGGGGAATTCATCTCTGATTTCAGCGAATTGTGCTGAAGCTCGGTTAGACCATGATTTGTGGTTGTCATCACTGCTCAGAATCCGCCTGATACTCTGGCAGACTGCTTGGTTGAGCATCTGCCCTTCGCCGAGCCATCGACTCTTGCCACGCTGATCCGTTGGTTCGACATGAGCGATCTTTCGTTTCCAATCCAGGTGGGATGTCTTCCAACTTCTTCCAGCCAAGGCGAGGATTGGTGGTCCATCGTCGTCCTTCTTGTAGAACGTCGATTCATGGACGTAGCCGAGTTCTTTTTGCCCTGACATGACTCGAAAGAGCGGGGGCGATGTGAAGACCGACAGTAGGTCCATGAAGTTCTGACGACCAAACGTTGCTTCGCCTTCAGGGGCGAAAGAGAGAATTCCGCTGTCGTCCCAAAGCAAGAGCTTCGAGATCATGTACTCAACCAGCGAAGCAACTCGTTCTTCGGGCATGCGGCTGAATGCTGGGACTGACGACACCCACGAAAACCATTGCGATCTACCGACTCCACGCTCTTGCAGAATCAACGCCATAAGCTGCTGTGCAAGGATGTGGTACGGACATGGCGGGGCTTGGACGGGTTCGACATATCCACCAAGCCAAAGCTCGATCAATGCTGCGGCACGAAGAAGTCCTTCATCTTTTGTCGCCAGAAACAGATAATTGCGTGTTGTGTTCTGCCTGCGACCTGTTCGCCCCATTCGCTGAAGAAAAGATGACACCGTACTCGGAGCGTCAATCTGGATTACACGATCAAGATCACCTACGTCCAATCCAAGTTCAAGCGAACTTGTCGAAACGATCACACAATTTTGGCGTTGCGAAAACGCCTCTTCTGCCTGCCTGCGTTCATCGATTCCAAGCGAACTATGCGATACAAAAGTATCGACGCCATAGCTGCGAAGAGCGACAGCTAACTGCTCAACTCTTGAACGACTATCGCAGAATACGAGTCGCTTCTCCCCTTGATGCAGAAGGCTGATTACTTTTGCTGCATTGCCCAGCGAACCGACAAAGTCGAGTTGTACATCTGGTTCTTCGCCGCCTTTGCCTTTGGGCCAAACGACCTTCTGAGGCCGCTGTGAACCTGAAGCAAGCCATGTCAGCATTTCCTCTGGGTTGCCTACCGTGGCTGACAGGCCAATTCGTTGAAGGTCGCATTTTGCAATTTGTGCAATGCGAGCGAAGACAGAAAGTAAATGCCATCCCCGATCATCACCAGCAAAGGCATGCACTTCATCGATTACAACGGCCCTGATGTTCTTAAAGAAGCGATGATGGTCGATCTTGGAAGAGACCAGCATCACTTCCAGCGACTCTGGAGTCGTGAGTAATAGGTCAGGCGGTTCCGCAAGAATTCGCTTTCGTTCTCCCTGCGGAGTATCACCATGCCAAAGGGCGGCTCGACGGCCAACCAACTGCATGTACTTATGAAGTCGCTGTTCCTGATTGTTCAATAGCGCCTTGATTGGACTTACATACAGAACCGAAACACCTTCCCAAGATTCCTCCAGCATTTGAGACATGACCGGGAAGAATGCACTCTCAGTTTTGCCACCTGCTGTAGGTGCAAGGACGACCATGTTGTTTCCATTCAGGTAGGCTTCAATCGACAATGATTGAACCTCTCGCAATTCCCGCCAGCCAAGCGAGTTTACGATGTGATGCTGAAGTGCGGGATGTAATCGGTCGAACGCTACCATCGCCTTTCTCAGCCTCCATTCTCTGATAACGTGACTTCGGGTTTCCCGGTGATCAGAACATGGCTGCATTCTTCCATCCACTGATATCCTCGCATTCGCTCGGCGGACGTATGCGATAGCTGACATTCGCCAGTGCAGGCGAACATGCTCTCGAAGGTTGGTAACAAACCACCAAAGCCAGAGCGCAACGCATCGGGAACGACATCACGCTGCTGAAACACTGCATTCATGATGACATTCGGCCAAAGCTCGTCTGCAATGCTGTTGTCAATCAACCAGACATTTTCATCATCCACACACACACGCTCTACGTCTGTGAGGCTGGCATCCTGGGTTAAATGCGCCATTCCATCGGGAAGCATTAACGCCGCAACAACTGGATCAAGTTCCAGTTCACTCACCCATTCGTTCCAGTAGGGGACCGAAGCCCATTCATTGCCTTCAATCGCAGCACAGAAATCGAGTGCGAGCCAGCATAAAGCAGCAATTCGCATTTTCACGACGACCAAATCATGCGGCGTAACAGCATTGGTCAAGCCAGCCGTGCCCAGATGCCCCCATGCGGTCTCGTACCATTGCAACCAGTCGCCTTGAAGCCCAAGGCTTGGATCGCTGAGATTCGATAAGTGAGTTTTCGCCTGCTCCCAAGGAACATCCATCGTCGTTCCTCAGATGTCCAACTCAATATCGTTAACCGATTTGGCCTGAGCCTCTCTCTCCACGCTGGTCATCTCGCTTGATGAAACAGTCAACTGATAATCCGCTCTTGGATCGAAATCATCAAACTGGTCGATTCGATCCAATACGTCAGCAACAAGTTTCTTCAAGAACAGTCGTGGTGCGATCCCAACCTTGCCACCAAGTTTGCCTGCCATCGAACCAGCCAGAGTTTCGATGTATTCCGCATTTGCTAGATGCCGTACACGATCTGGTGCCTTGCAGTCAGCAGCAAACAGGTCACGGACTTTGTTTCCGACCTCAATCAGCCGTTCGTTGTCGAACGTCGTCAGTCGAAGTTGGACAGCCCTGGGGTTGTCAAATCTTGCGTCTGTTTGGAAGTCAACATGTAGTCTTTGAGCAAGCGGCTCCAACCGCTGGACACCCTGCGGCCCATCATAGAAAGCCGGTGTGCCTGTGATGTTGAGATACAGGTTTGGAAAACGTCCACCATCAATGTCATCAAGCAACTGGCGAAGTGCATTAAGACCCTTCTCACGAACATCGGAACGTACACGCTGAATGGTTTCAATTTCGTCCAAAACGAGAACCAAGCCTGTATACCCAGAGTCCTTCAAAATCAGCAGAAGGCCACGCAGAAAACTGAGTGCGGCAAAGTGATCAACATCGCCTTTGATCCCAGCGGTTCGCTTGATGCTTGCAGCGATATGCGGCTGACCTGCGAGCCAACCTGCAAGCCCTTCGGCGGTTGCATGATCGCCCGCTCGCTGTGCAGTTCGATAAGATCGCAGAGCCGCTGCAAACTGCGGTGTGGCTCGTGTTATTTCAACGAGGCGTTGTTCGAGTAGCTCGTCAGACTGCTTGGCTAACGCTTCTTCGTCATTGGGGTCAACCGCCCCTTCCGCCAGGACATCTTCTTCAAGCCCGTAGAACCAGCCGTCGATCACACTGCGGAACGCCCCCAGGAAACAATCGGCAGTCGAAAGCTGCTCCATTGCTCGGCGGTAGACCGTTTCCAGTTTATGAAGCGGTGTTTCCGTTTCGCTGATCTGGACTTCTGCGGTTGCAAACCCTTGTTGTTTTGCCTGTTCCTGAATCCACCGACCAAAGAAGGTCTTACCGCAACCGTACTCGCCACGTACTGCTTTGAAGATTGATCCACCTTCGGCAACTTCACTTAATTCAGCTTTGATCGTTTCATCAAAGCGAGCAAGTCCCACCGCAAGGAAATCCAGTCCACGTTGTGGAACTGTACCCTTCCTCAGAGCGGAGATGATCTCACGACGTTTTTCGGGACTGATTTCCATTGCTATTCAATATCAAACTGACGCTGCAGCTTACTGACGTTTAGCTGTACACGATTTTCGTTGCGATCCATCGTAATGATCTCAAATCCATCCACATTCAACAGGCGTTGCAGTTTGGCAATCATGCCGTCCAAACGAGCCACAGGAACATTGGCAGCGTTGGCAAACGCAACGGGAGTCATGATCTCACCATTGGAAGCCAGCGCCTCAAGGCTTGCACGCACTGTTTCATCAGCAGGTGGATGCCGTCGAATCTTCGCTTTCTGGTCTTTGTAAGCCTGTGATTGGAGCAGGCTATCGATCCAGCCAGAACTGACCGGCTTTACATCAATTTCAGAAGGTACTTCGCTCGCATTCTGTTTGGTGTCTTCTGGTTCAGAAGCCAGTTGGTCAAACAGAGTCGGTGTCCCCGAAGGAATCGTAACACGAATGACGGGAGCAACTTCAGCAGGTGAAGCAATTGGTGCAGGAGACCACCATTCGGGTTTGGGATATGCACACTCCGTCAATCCAGAATACGCACTGCTCTTGTCAGTCAGGATGACCAGCGGGCAGACCATTTCCTGCGGTGTGGCACCGCCGTGATAACCGTGCTGTTTTCGTTTGTAATGAATGGCTTCGGACCAAGGCACAATGATCTTGTCAGCGGGCACGACACGCTGACCAGCAATGATAGTCTCACCATCGATGGGCTTGCCGTCATCCTGACGCCAGCGGCTTCCTTCGGTATCTGGTTCGTGAGACGCATCGGTCTGGTGCCACACATGCCCGTGATCACTGGCGAGGACAACAACACGCCCTGAATCTCTGGCCAATCTCAACAAGCCACCCAGAGGATTGATTCGGTTGATGGTCCAGCGATCCACAATCTGCTGGGCATTCGCAAGGCGGTCGTCTACAGCGTTGATAACGACTCCGACAATCGCCTGCTTCTCATCTAAAATCGCCTTGCTTAGTTCTTCTGAAACCGGACCACGAGCGCCATCAGTCAATTCCTTCTTGTGAAACAGGACAGGCGGTTTGGTCTTGTTTGAGACATTCAGCAAAGCATCATTCTGCTTGAAGTTTCTGCTTTCGGTCGATGCACTTCCCTCCGTGAGTTCCCCAGACATCAAGGTCGTTCGAGAAAACCGAGTTTCGCTTGGGACCGTTGCAATCACGGGCTGCGGAATTCGGGCATCATCGCTTAGCGTTGACTCGAACCAGTGGTCTTCTCGAATATCCTCAAGAAGCTCGTGGCAGACAGCCCAACTCATTCCGTCGAGCACAATCATCAAAGCACGATTCTTCTGCGCTACGACTTTGGCGACGAAATGTTCCAGCACATGCTCAACACCGAACACGCCGATATCCGTTGAACCAACGTCGGACCAATCGGCCAATCCGCCTGCAAACGCTTTTGCATAGTCACGTTGACGTTGTGACACGCACTCGTTCAGCTTGACATAGGCATTGGAAAGCTCGGTGATGCTATCGCCACGGCAGATTGCCTCTCGTGCCCAATCCACGAACGAAAGCTCTTTGACGTAGGCTGTAGATTGATCGCCAAAAGAACTTGTTTCTGGGAGAGGATGGTTAAGCCAACGGATCAGCCGCACTGCCATTTCCGTCCTTGAGACTTGATCAGCATTGCGGCGTTGTTTGCCAATTCGATGAACTGCAATGTACTGCTGCGCCTTCTCGCAGGTCTCGATTGAATCATCGGACGGACTGGCAACGGCATTCTGAATACAGGTAGCGAATTGCTTTAATCGCTCTTCGTATGCCGCTCGTGAAAGCTGATTGCGATGCGAGTATTCTTCGCACTGAAGGTCATCGACAAGCTTGTCGGCTCGTTCGAGATGGCTCTGAGCAATCCGTGGGTCTTCACGTCGATCCAGATCAACAATCGCATCGACCGCTGTTTCGCCGAGAATACGCCCGACCGCTTTCGACAGAGTCTTATCAGAATGGTATTTCTCTAAACGAATCGCAGCGGCATCATGAACTGCGTCGTCATCAGTGCCAAAGATCACCTGACATGCAACTGCCAATGCCAGTGCATCTTTCCCAGCACCACTGTCAACCATCCGTAGAATTGAATCGGCTGCATCTCCCAGCCTCGAATGCAATCGAGTACGCAGGCTGCTTCTGAGTTCCTCTGTCGATTCCATGTACCGCTTTGGCCCAACGTCGGTGGTCGCCCAAAGCAGCAGAGTTACCAA
>DNPC01000073.1 GCA_003501565.1 Planctomycetaceae bacterium
GCGGCGGGTGGACAAACGGCTCAAGGCAATCGTACAACGTATGATCGAGTTGATGTACGAGCACAAAGGGGTCGGCCTGGCGGCAACTCAAGTCAACCTGCCGCTTAGATTCTTCGTCATGAATCCGAAAGGTAGTCCGGAGGAAGGTGAAGCTCGCGTCGTTATCAACCCTGTGCTCTCAAAACCGAAAACACCCGAGGAGGCCGAGGAGGGCTGCTTAAGCATCCCGCAATTGTTTGGCAACGTAGTCCGCAGCAAGAAAATTCGCCTCAACGCATTCGATCTAAATGGCAACGAGATCGATGAAGTATTCAGCGGATTTGAGGCAAGGGTTATCCAACATGAAACAGACCACTTGGATGGCGTGCTATTCATCGACCGTATGAAAGAGGGAGCGGTTGAGGAGTTTCGGGGCGAACTCGAAAATCTGGCGAGCGAATTTGAATCTCAGCAACGCACCGGTGGGATCCTTCCCGATGAGGAACTGACTGCACAGCGCGCCGCCTGGGAAGCGGCCTACGGCTAGGATCTGCAGCCCCATCGCTCGTCGAATCGCTGTCGCGGTTTCCAGCTGACTTTCCAAGCCACAAACCGAAGGTTATCGCCAGCGATGCGAGCAAATCTCAGGTTTGGTAAGATGCAGTTCCATATCGCAAGACTTAGGATACTAGTTATCCAGTTGGTTATGCTCCGCCCGCATTGAGCTTCCGCAGGTGCCTTCAAATGCAAATCGATCCATCGTCGCGCACCCTACCCTTCCAAGCCTCAAGCCAACTGGTTTCGATTTGCACGATAGTGGGTGCCGCCGTTCTGTCTGTTGGCGTATTTGCTTTTGCACTGGCCATCATTCCGGGCTCACTGTTACCGATTGTCGGGGGAACGATTGTCGTAGTTATCGCCAGCGTGTTTGCCGCAGAAGTGTTGGTGCGCGGCAGACCACAACGACTTCAGGAGATGGCCCGGGACAACTGCTACCGGACGAATGGTCAGAGATCGACACGTCGGACCCGTAACGAAATTCAAGCGGTCGGGAAACTACGCCGAGACCTGTGGGCGGTTGCCACGATCGTGTTATTTGTTTGGTGCGGTACACTATTCGTTGTACACAACTTCTACGTTCCCATTCCGATCGCTATTCGTGGAGCCGCCGCACTCGGCGACACCGATCGCGACTGGATAAGTGCGATGGAAAATGCAGGCGTTCGGCGAGATGCCGAAGCAGCAACTCGATCGAGCTATCGGTTATCACCGCGCGAGGCCGATAGACGCGTCAAGCTACTTTGGAAACTCTCCCCTATCGTCGGCGTCGCGTTGTGTTTGCTGTTAGTGGGAACCGCTATCGGCGTAAATTACTGTTATAGTCTTGCGCTGCGGGATTACGAAGCAGGCCTGATCTCCAGACAGACCGCGGCCGCAGACCGAGACATCCGGCACCTACAAAAGCTGGCCAGCAAACAGCTATAGTCCACTATTTTTTGAGCAATCGTGAAAGAACCCAGCACTGAATCTCCGTTTCTGCCTGCTACTGAGTCCAGATTGCAGTTTGGGATCGTACTCTACATTCTGCTAAGCGTCGTTTTTGCTGGCGTTGCTCTCCTGCTCGCGTTAGCCTTCCAAGTGCCTTCGATACGCGATGAGGTAATGGCCTGGACCGGCTGGACGCCGCCGCAAACCGGCAGCATCGAAGAATCTCGATCGGCGCAGCTGCGGTTCTTGCTCGCTCTATACGCCCTACCGGTGGCATTTGGTGGCATCGTCGGATTGGCCCACGCCGGAATCTCTTGGCTGCTTCGATGGCAGGCCAAGCATCAGAGGTCCGCCGATCGCGGCTTTGAAATGGACTAGGCCGTATCCAAACGAACTGGAGCGCAATTCTGGGCTAGGCATGGACGTTGAAGAACTCAAGAACCGCATCGAAGAGCAGGTTGAACTAACCTCGGACCGAATAAAACTGGGCGGTCGGACCATCGACTGGTTCCGCGTCGCCGAGCCCGATAAGCTCCTCCAGCTAGCGGCCTCGAAAGACTCGAAAGCAGACCAGGCCAGATTTGATCCGTTTTGGTCGGTCGCCTGGCGGGCTGCTGTCGGACTGGACCGGTACTGCCAGTCTTTGAACCTTTCTGGCAAACGGGTCCTGGAATTGGGATGTGGCTCTGGTCACGCTGGAATTGCCGCCGCAATCCAAGGTGCTCACGTCACGATGACCGATATCGTTCAACTGGCGATGTGGGTAGCTGAATTGAATGCTGCCCCTGTCACAGACCGCATCCGCTTCGAAAAACTCGATTGGGATAGCGATACGATCGACGAGCCGCCGTTCGAGATCATTCTGGGCAGCGACCTAGTCTACGACGTTTCGTTGCACCGGCCGCTCTTGGCTTGTGCTGCACGGCACTTGGCACCTGGCGGCATGTTGTTGTTGAGTGAACCCTTTCGCCACACCGGAGACCACTTTGCTGCTTGGATAAAGAGCCAGCCCTGGGAAGTCACCGAGCATCGACTCGACCTAGACGATGCTCGCGTCCCGATTCGTATTTTCGCCTGCAGAATGATCCTCTCCTGATCCTGTTTGAGCCCTTCTGAACATCCTCTTGCCAAGCAGCCTTCATTTTGAGCATAGCCGCCGCGCTTCAGAATGAAGACTTCGGTTTTCAACCTGAGCACCGGTGTACCTCAGCGTTGGGGGGCGTCTGAGAAAAACCCCCGAAAATAGACGAAAACGCTTGTCTTTTGAGTCGTTTCCACGCTCTTGCAGGGCATTGTCGGGCTAGATTTTGAACGTGAAGCGAGACGGGCCCCAACGCTCCACACGTTTGCCCCCCAAACATTTCAAGAGAGAACATCGAAATGAATTACCGAATCCTTACTGCCACTGCGTTGCTTGTAACTCTTGCCACTTCTGCTAGCACGGTTATGGCACAAACAGCATCCCAAGGCTTCCGGGTAGTTGTACCGACTGGATTGAGTATCGTTGCCCCGACAGACGCACAGATTACCCATGACGAGACAGACAACGACAACCTGTTCCCACCACAGACATGGGTTGTTAAAGGCAACGCATCCAACGGCTTGACGGTTACGTTTGCAACCCAGGATGTTTTTAAGCACTCAAGTGGAAACTTCCAACGTGACGCTGGGCTTTCCATCGCCCTCGGAACCACTCAAGGACCAGCAACTTGGAATATCGTTACAGCCAGCGACCAAACGGACTACGCTGCTAGCGACCCAATTGCGGAGGTTTCTGCGTCCAGCAACGGTGTCGGTCGCGCCAATATCGACTTGACGGTTAGCTTTGTGACTGAAGAGTTCGGGGTGTTTGCCGCCGGTGACTACGACATGACCGTGGTAGGAACGGTAGCTGCGAACTAGTCCGGCAACCAACAAGCGACTGAGAGACTCTACGGGTGTGTTCGCTGCGGTGATGACTCCAATCGCCGCCCTGAACAAATGCAGCCCGCAGCAGTCCATTGCCACTCACGCTCGCATCGGGGCGTGAGTAACTGGCCTTTAACAAGAACTGAGCCGAACAGGATTGTATGAAAGGCGGGCAGCAATGCTTTGCTAGCAACGCCCGTTGGTGTCAGATGGACTTGCTTTCAAGCCTCGGCGGCAGCTATACCCACAGAGTGCTTGCGATTCCCCCACCCTCCTTCAGAGAGGGCGGCGGCAAGTTCCAGCGACACAAACCGTAAAGGTCTTGAGCCGCAAAGAGCATCCGCCCGAAGCTCCGAACACCGATTGAGAACTTAAGGTTGCGCCCACAGCCTGACAACTCGTTCGGCAAGCCTCAGGCCGCGACATTGAGCTACACCGACTGCTTAGAGAATTCGACTTTGGGTTTGCTTGTCCCTCATCCCGTGCCCAACCTCACCAAACGCCTTCGCTGCATAGCTTTGTTTTGTAGCGTCGTTGGTGTAGGGTGTGCACAGCACTCGGACATCGGCAAACGCAGTGTGGCAGATCTCTACCAAGACGCCGTCAACAGCTCTGCGCGACGCGTCAACACCTCTCCAGGGCTCGGCCGCAGCGATGTGCGTGGTTTCTCCCATCAGAAATCCAGCGGCGGCCTTTTCGGGCAAGGCGGCTTAGCTGAATCTGACCACGAACAGAATTCGATGCTCGAGGTTTCACCTCTGGAATCCGAAGGGGAATCTCTCACTCGCCCCGTGCACGCAGGCGAACCGGATTCAACGTTCGAATCAATCGAAGGCGTCGAGTTTAACCTCAACGATGTGACACTTAATGCGGCCACCCCCATTAAGCTAGCATCCAAGCTCACTCCAGCTCCGCCACTTTCCGCAAACCCCACTCAAGATCAAACACTTATCACTGACAGTTTTCAAGATACAGAACTGCGTGAAGCGATTCAGATCCTAGCCGAGTGGACCGGAGACCAAGTGATCATCGATGAGGCGGTCGGTGGGCTGGTTACCGCCGAGATCACGGAGGCTACGCTAGCCGAGGCTCTGCAACAAGTTGTAATGCAGCATGGCTACATCGTTGCAAAACATAACGGCGCCTACATCATCGCACCACCAACGCCAGATTCACCACTGTTTGAGTACATTGCCGAGAGACGTCAGTACCACGCGATCAGTCACACGCCAAGCAAGTTGGTTGAGCTACTGCCGGATCGCTATCGCGACTACTATCAAATTTCCGACGAACGCAATTTGATCGTTATCGATGCACCTCCCAAAATCGCAGGCGACATTGAACGACGACTTCAGGAGCTCGACCAACCAGTTCAACAGGTCGAATTGGAAGCGATTGTTTGCGTAACACTTCCTGATAGCGGTTTTCGATTCGGGATGGACTGGAACCACATCTTGAAGCTCGATAGTGCGGACCAGCTAAACATCGGTGTTAGCGGACTTGCGATTTCTGCAGCGGGCAGTTCCTACGGTGTCACAAATGCATTCGACGATTTCGCGGTAACAAGTGCCTTCGTGCAAGCACTTTCGCAAGAGGGCTACGTATCGATCCGCGCTCAGCCTCGCGTCACCGCCAAGGATGGACAAAAAGCATCAATATCGATCGCCCGCGAGACGTTTTTTAGCCTGCAACCCAATAACTCCAGCGTCCTATTCCGCCAAGACGTTCAGAAGGTCGATGCTGGGATCAGTCTAGATATTACTCCCAGGGTTCGCGGCGATATCATCAGTGTCTCAATTGAACGTGCGGAAGTCAGCGAAGACATACGCTCAAATTCCTCGAATCCTGAGCTCACCAACAATCCGTATCCTATAATTAACCGCCGGTTGGTGTCGACGGAAGTCGATGTTCGCGACGGTCACACGATTGTGATTGGAGGCTTGGTGCAGCGGCAGACGGTTGATCGTGTCAACAAGGTACCAGTCCTGGGTTCGATTCCACTTCTCGGTCGCATGTTTCAGACGATCGAGAAGCAGGAACAGGACGCCGAAGTGGCGATTTTTATCTCGCCGCGTCTGGTCCCATTTGATTGACACTCGACACCGACGTTTGCGAATCGCTTGGCCTTAGAACTGTGTAGTGTAGCTACACATGCGGGAGAACCGAAACGCGAAACGTGCTCCCACGCAGCGACGGGGCGTGATTTCAGCAACTTGACTTTCCAGCGACCTGACTTACCGGTAGCACCGAGCAATCCAGGTGTTCGTGACGGGAAAAAACATTCCGGTTTGCGGGCCCGCTTGCCAACGCATCCTTTCTTGTCGATTGAACTCTCCACTTAGTCTTCAACTTCGTTCAGCTTGTCATCAATTGCCCCATGTCTGCCCCAAAATCTACCATACGAACTTTGGTGAGTGCTTGTTGCATTTTGAGCAGCTTGTCTTCAATTAGCTCTGCCCAAAGACAAGTCACCGTAACCCAGACCTTCGAACCTGCGTTTCGCATCGAACCGCTTGTTCACCGACTGGAAGGGCGTCGTGGCGATGTGCTCCAATTCCAGTTTCGCGTAGAAACAAAAAACAAAGACGCGGATATCGAAGTCGGCCTGGTTGGGCTTCGACAGGAGCGATCCGGACAGATCCTGCACGATGAATCCGCCGTGGATGAAAGCGTCGTACAGCTGCTCACACCAGGTCGTTACCAGATCAAGCGAGACAAACCGCACATCATTGAAGGTGTAGTGAAAATTCCGTCGGGTGATGCACAGTTCTACTCATACGGCGTGCTGGTCAAGGACTTCGGAAAGAAACGCGATCGCTCTAGCTCCTTCGATGCAGACGGCAATGAACAGACCCAGGCTGGAATTACCTTCATCACGCAGTACGTGCTGCGACTCGACGTTGAAGTCAATGGCGCTCGGGGGCAGCGCAGTGAGAGCCTAATCATTGAAAACGGTCAACTTGCCGTAGCCAACGGACTACCCGGCGTTAGTGCACTCATTCGTAATCCCACAGACTCGGCATTTGAATTCGAATTGAAAACGCAAATCAAGCGTTCGCCGAGCGACCGTAGTTTCAAACCACTGCGGATGGTGATGCCAGTCCGGCAATCCATGGAAACCGAAGAACGTTACGTAGCACGAATTCTTCCAAGAAGTACGATTCGCATGCAAGAGATCGTCCCGCAACCACTGATGAGTGGTGACTACTCGATGGAAGTATCTATTCTTGCCGACGGCCGAACGCGCAAAAAGAAGAGTTTTACGATCAATGCGAACGCCGCGGACTTCCCTGCCCAGCAGTCAATGATCAAGTATGTTGGAGGCGATGTTTACGTGTCGCCCGCACGTGTCGAACTATCACAGCTGCGTGGTGGCCAACGGCGAATGTCGTTAGAGCTCACTAACAACTCAGAAAAGACGCAGGATATCCGCCTCCAGGCACTCAATGAACGGGGAACTCCGATTCCAGGATTGAGTGTCTCCCCCAGTGAGCTAAGCTTGGCACCGGGACGAAGCCGAAGACTAAGTGTTTCACTCCGACGAACGCGAGAGTTCACCGCACCAGTTGTCTATGGTGATCTTGCTATTACCAGTCAATCTGTTGGCGATGAATTGCAACAGACCGGCGGCCTACCGATTGCCGTCCTCTTTGATTC
>DNPC01000074.1 GCA_003501565.1 Planctomycetaceae bacterium
TTCAGGTCGTCGCCCCAATCGCAGTTCAGTCAGGAGATTCTAAAGAGTCCGAATGGGTCCAAGCGGATCTTACCAAAGTCGATCCCTTTGCTTTAATGATCGGCGGAAAAGTGCTCAAACCTCAGAAGCGAAAGGCTGACGACCTAACGGTGGCTGAAGGGGTTGACGCTGAAAACGCATCATTTGCCCAGTGGCAATTTGGAGACTTTGAATCGACAAGTGTGGCTATCATGCGTGTTGGCGCCAGTGATTCTCCACGGCTCTATCTCGATCGGAATCGTGATCGAATACTCGACACGACCGAGCTGCTTGCAGGGCCCACCCTCGGCAATAGTTGGGTCACAGAATTGGACATCGAAGTCCGCGACATCAAAGGCCGCGTGTATCACGCGGCAAGACAAATTGCGATCACGCCAACAAGTGGAGGATCCCGTCTGCGAGTAAACACGCTTGGATTCTACCAAGGGAAAACTGACTTCAACGGGCGCACAGTGTCCCTAAGAAGGTTTGACAAGGATGGGAACGGCATTCCTACAGATGCCGGCGACCAGCTTTGCATCGATATCGACGGCAACAACGAATTCGACGAGTTCATCGAGAGATTCTCGGTTCGTCCCGTCCTGGAATTTGCGGGTGAGAGCTACTCGGTATTTTCAGATCGCCTGGGGCATGAAATCAACTTGCAGTTGGTCGAGGACTTTGGCGAAATCGACTTTCAATTCTCACTTGCCGATCCGGATGCAAATCTAATCTCACTGGAAGGTAGTTTGCGCGACGAAAGCGGGCATCTCGTTGCAATCCGTGGTAATGATTTGAGAAAAAGCGTTCCCGCTGGCAGATACGCGATCGATAATCTCGTCCTGGTAGTCCAAGACAAAGATGGTGCCGAATGGAGATTGACGTTGGCTAGCAGTAGCGATCAAAGCTGGTTTCAAGTGCAAGCCAAATCGCAGCTGAGTATCCCGCTTCTGAAGTCGCTGTCTTTTCGAATTGGTCCGAATACACAGTTGAACTACGACGGAAGTCGCACAATGCAGCCTTCCTTGGTGAGCATCAATGGGTTGGCTGTAACCGAATTTAAATGTGACGATCCCGCAAAATCAAACCATTGGGATCATGGTGTGTCGGCCAAATTTACGCTCGTTGCACCTGAGGATAGCGCACCGTATCCCAGCTGGACCAACACAACTTGTTCGTCGGGATTTGGCTGAGGTCGCATGACAAGTTTGCCCGTGCGGCAATTTGGAACCTCTGTCCCCAACAGTTTTCGCATTCGTGCTTCTATGGATACGGGACCTATCCTAGGCAAGATTGAACAGGAATTAGACGTTCGCCTACCGAATGAGGATTAAACAAAGTGAACTCTATTGCCCATGCAATGATCTTGGTGCGGCCGCTTGTATTGTGTTCGCTGTTATCGGCTTGCCAACATGCCTACTCCGTAGAGATCGTTCTCCAGGACAGCCGGGCTAATCCCGTAGCACAGGCACAGGCCTACTGGATCCACGACGGATACGCGGAGAAGCTTACTCCACAGAACAATTCAATAATGGTTCCTGGAGATACCGGTGTATTAGTGATTTCTGCGGAAGGCTATCAACACAACGGCCTCGTGCTTGGCAATTCGGCGAACGACGATTCGCGCAGTGAGAGGCTGATTACGATGCGGCGTCTCGGAGAATCTGGTGGGAAACGATACCAAAGTCGAACGTATCCACTGGATCCCAAACTCAAAGCACGTTTGCAATCAGTCGTGGAGTCCAAGTGCTGGGCCCAGGTCAAAGCAAAACAGCTTACAAATCTTGCTCCTTATGCATTTCAATTCTTGGGACATATGGTTCCGCGAGAACTCACCGCATACCTGGACAATAACTCGGTCGATCAAAACGCAGCTGGCATGGGCCGACAAGCTGCGATTCGAAGACTCGCAAGCGTGGATCCAACCGCCGCGCTGGAACAACTAGATGCATTCAAGGATTCAATGCGGAAGAGCATGATGATTTCCGGGCTGTTGTCGTCACTTCCTGCCTCGAGCCCAATTGCTGACACATTAGAGCTTCAGTTCGCAGATGCTACTCGAACGATTGATCAGCCCGCATTGCGTTTAGCTAGCTGGGCCGTCTTGGCAGAGTACTACATCCACAAAGGCAAGGAAGATAAAGCACAAACGATTATTCAACGAAACCTAGCAGACGTTCGCAAACTGCCAGCCGGCGGTTGGAGCGGTTTTCCCCGAAGTCTCTTCGCGGCCTTGATTGTCAATGATCAGCCGGATGTTGCCCGGCAGCTAGTCCAAGGTATTGATGACAATGAGAAGGCGCGAGCCATCGGACGCTTGGCATTCTACGCTCGAGATCCAAAGTTAGTGTCTGAATTGCTCGGCGAACTGGATAAGGGGCGAGTGATTGGTTATCCATATTCGACACGTGTCCTCTGTGAACTTGCCAAAGGTTTCCCCGAGGCGGCAATCGAGAACGTGAAGACTATTGGAGAAGCCAAGCATCGTGCCTGGGCATTGGGCCTTATTGCGAAGCAGATCAGCAGCTCGCATCCAGATTTGGCAAGAAAAGCTCTGGTCGCCGCCCAGACAGAAATCGACTCCGCCAATGCAGCGCGACTGAAAACGTTCATCAGTCCGGGTGAAATCTTGGCTGGACTCTTGCCCATCGCGGAGGAGCTTTCTCCAGCAAGCGTTGACGAAATGATCTGGCAAAGTGTGTGGAGCGCGCTGCCTCACACACGTTGGTCAGATGGAGGCGAAACGTTTAGCATGCGGATGACCGGAGTGGCTGCGGCTGTGGCTCGCTACGACGCAGAGCTAGCTTCGGCTCTGGCTAGGGCCGTTGGGCCAGTCATTCAAGTGAGCGGGCAATTTGGTGCAAAAGATGCGATCAATAGTATTGTTCTCCAGGAGCCGGAGTCTCTCGTTGCCTTCGTGGAGGAACTGCCTTTTACCGGTCCCAACGTCCGAGGAGTCGAAGCGATTGCGAAAGCCGTCGTGGCCAGTCAGGAGGAGTTCTGGGAGATGGTGTCCCAGCCGCGTTTCCTCCAGTATCCGAACGGGAAGTTTGAGGAACGTTAGAAATGCTCATTCAGCAAACCACAATTGCCAGCTTTGTGGCGCTTGTTTTCGGAATGACTTGCGCTATGAATACACTTGTCCCGCAGGCGGTCGCTCAGCCATTACCAGTGGGCACACCCTATGAGCAACGTATTGAATTGGTTCGAACAATACTCGAGCCGATTCGATCCGAGGCAGAAGAAGATGCTTCCGAGCTTCGTCAACGACATCCATCTTTCCTTCAATTCTACGCAGACATCGATCCAGCTTGGACAGCTAACTTTATCTTGGAGAATCCCAATCCTAATAAGCAGATTCTCTACGACAACAATGCGATCATGGCTCTGATGAAACACGCCACGGAGCTCTCTCCCGACGTCATTCGACAGCTGATTGATGCCGCGCAATTCATGCGCGGCACTGCGGCGCTGAACGCCTTAAAATCGCTTCCCGAGGACCAGTTGGAGCTGCGAAATCGAGTGATAGCATGGGGGCTGGAAAGTGACGAAAAAGGGAACGGCCAGATCTATCCAACGATGTTTGCAGCATTGCGTGAGCTTGCCGAACTCTCCAGCGATGCGACGATTCAGCAAAGGGTTCGGGAGCAAATAGCCGAGTACTTCCATTCCGGGAAATACTTGGAGTTGCTCAAGGGGATTGAGCCGCATAATCGAGCAGCCTACTTCGCAATGCAGGGACCATTTGCACCGGAGGGGATTTCTGGGCTCGGTGCAGAAACGGATTCTGCCGATGCGCATCTGCTCGCTTCAACCATTCTTCGAAACGATCAGCTTTCTGAAGATGAAAAACGCAGTAAACTCGCTCAAGTCAGCAAGTACAGTTTTGGCACGCAGTCTCACGAGAGGTTGAACGCCGCGTCGCAGCTCGGCACCGTAGCCGTACTTGATTGGAAGCTTGCTCTCAAGTGGGCCGGTCAGGCTCCAGATGTCGCCTCTAGGATTTGGGCCAAGCTGACGATCGCTCCGGCCATGGCGAAGGACGATTCTCAAGCAGCGGCCGAAATGGTGATGGAGTGTTATGAGGAACTAAGTAACAGTTCGTCAAAGAGTTCTTCCGAGTTCATTGCGTTTTCAGCGTCGCCGGCAAACGTAGCTGGGATGGGGCTATTCATTGTCAACGCAATCTGCCCGGAGCAGATCGACAAATGTGTTGATATCACTGTGTCGCTTGCAAAGGACTTGCGTACCAAAAAGATGCCTCAGTTCTATTACTGTGCAATGGCCGCTGTGGCCCCATTTTCGCCGCAAAAAGCTCGCGATATGTATTTGCCAAGTTCGATGGACGTTCAGGTCAGCAATGCGGGTGAATTCTTGAAGGCAGTGTTGGCTATCGAACCCGAATCATTCTTGTCCATACTCGAAACGTTGCCCGCTCAAGACCGTAGCGGCAATGCTGTTCCAATTCGCGTGCATAACTCAGTCATCCCGACTTTATTGATTAAGGAGCAAGCTGCATACAACGCCGCACTTGCAAATCCAAATTCCTTCTTGCAGATTCCCGACGGAGTGCTGATCACACCGTAGGTCTTCGCAACAGCTTTGTCGATTTACGACGAGCATCGTCGGGGTTCGCTTGTCAATATTTGGTGTTTCCGAAGCGACGACAGTAGCGTTGATGTCGATTGCCTCTCGCGGAGTAGCGACCTGTGGAATAGACTGGCGATTCGCACAGACCGCAATAGACCTTGAGATGTTCGAGCGGCTAAGACGCCGTCGCTTCATATGCTCGACGCGAATTTCCGCTCCTCTGAAAAATCGACATGCAAAAACTAATGGATCGAATACACGTCCCCGGCCTGTTCGCCCTGATACTACTGGGATGTGTTTTTGGGTGCTCGGATAGCGGTGCAGTAACAACGGCAATACGCCAAACTGTACCGGCAAACGATCCGAACGCGAACAAGGCGACCGAGAAGTCGGAGACGTTGGCCCCGAATCCGGAACCGCCTCCGGCAGCAAATTCCAATGATCAAATCGCACAAATTCAGCTCTTGGAGGAGCGGCTCCAGAGTATTCCAGAAGCGAGGGAAAGTGCGGTAGCCGAGTTGCTTGAACTGGCAAAGGCTTCGGATGCTCGGATTCGAATTGCTGCATCCAAAGCTCTGGCGTCCGTGGGAGAAAGTTCGCCTGAGTCACTGGAGTCGCTTTTGGAAGGTCTGCGACGACCGATCGGGGGCGGCTTTTTTGCAGTAGCTCTAAATAAGCTCGGCGAGCCTGCTATCCCTGCTCTCCTGAAGGAGTTGGAGAGCGAGGTCGCCTCGACAAGAAAGAACGCTGCGTTTTGCCTTGGGATGACCTGGTCTGTTGCGCAGGCGGAGCAAAAGATAGCGGCGCTCGAAAGGGTCGTTGAGCTAGATAGCGAACCATTTGTCCGTCATCAGGCGGCAGTGGCGACCGCAATCCTGGCATCCCACGAAGATGTTGCTCCGAAACTCAAGGAGCTAGTGGTTCCGACGTTGACGAAACAATTGCGAGATGCTGCGGCCACGGTCGAACATCGTCGTCACATTGTGTCGACCGTGGGTAATATGGGGCACAAGGCTCATCCGTTGATTCCTACGGTCATTGCATTGCTGCAAGACAACGACGCCAAGACTCGCGCTAACGCGGCAGTCGCCCTTGGAATGATCGCGAGTCCGTATCCGGTGAAGCGGGGAAAGGTGATCAGAGATTCAGACCCGTCTGAGTACCGTGCCGGCAGCGAGTCGACCAGCATGGCTGTTAAGGCGCTGATCTCCGCACTATCAGACGCAAATTCGGAAGTGCGAGCCCAAGCGGCTATGGGCCTTGGCTACATTGGGAAAGCGGCAGCGGATGCCGAAGCAGCGCTGACGCTGCAACTAAAGGAGGACGAAGCAGAACCACGACTTCGGGCAGCTGAATCACTTGTCCGAATAGTAGCCGACCCATCAGCGGCGGTTCCCATATTGCAAGCCGCCGCAGCGGTGAATTCGTCCAAGACTCTGGAGCGCATGTGGAAAACGAGAGCGCAAGGACTTCTTGAGGAAATTGAGAGCACGGAATCAGCTAGTAGCCAGAGCGAATAATCGCTGGACTATAGGCAACTCAATTCCATTCTGAGTGCGCGCCTGATGCGATGCAACGTTTCGTCACTCGTCTACGCAAAGTCCATGACCAATTCCAAAAAATCTCCGGTCACCGACGAGCCTTCTATTGAGTTCTTTCCTCGTGTCTATCATGCAATAGGCACAAAAGCGGAGGAGTCGGTGCGAAGCGATGGAATTGTTGACGCGTTGTTTTTGGTGGGCGGGTTCGCGGCGGGGTTGAGTTGCGTGCGAATGTTCGCTGCTGAAGGTCTGACTCCTCGCACATTCTTCACGTTCGTTGTCTTCCTAGGCTGTGTTCTACTGGGAGCGTTCCGATCGCCAGGTAACGGCAACGTTCGGCCAGAACGCGAGTGACTGAACGCGAGTGATTGCACGCGAGTGATTGCACGCGAGTGATTGGGAGCTTGTGTCGGTCAATCGCTCCAGCGCGTTGTATGAAGCTCACTGCTTCTCATGGTCACGCGCTTCCATCGCATCTTCTTTAGCTCTGGCTACGCAAACGCCGCCGTAGGGCTATGAGTGAAGAACCAAGAAATAACAACATTGCGTTGTGGATCATGCTTCCGGCGGATTGAACCGCGTACGCTGAACCCAATGTACCGACACTGAGACGTGGTCGCCGGCAGCACTTAAGACCTTGCAGAGCTACGCAACGTTCGTTGTTACCGCAGGTCTTGTCGGTCTCCCCGGCCGCAGCGGTCCTGTTTAAAAAAGCAGTTAGTCGCAGCGAGTGTTTTTTTTACGGTGAGCGGATTTGAATCTGTGTGGGATTCACCCAACAACCGCGCCCCCAATCCGACAGCTTCGGACTAACCTGCGGGCTACTCTGCTGTAGACAAAGAATCCAGTATTCCTGCAGTTTCGCATGACCTAGGACCGAGCTGCATGGCCAGGCAAAGTATAGTTAATCAGGTTTGTGTCTCTGCCCCAAGAATACTTCAGATGTGTCAACAGGACATTCAATGCTCCCTTCAAATCGTTTTCTTGTCAGTCGCCCCTGCATCTACCTTTGGGCCGTTGCTCTACTAGCTACGTTTGGTGTGACGCAGTGTGATGGAGCGTGCCCTAACCAAGGAGTTGAGATACGACTTTCAGCTTCCGAATTTTTGGAAGGCGAAGCAATCGAACTGGAGATTACTGGATTGGATGCAGGTCAATCTGTGGCAATTCGTGCCAGTCGTTTTAGCAGCCGACGGAATTCTGTCTTTTCTAGCACAGCTTTGTATCGGAGTAATGCGGATGGACAGATTCGCCCCTTCTTGGACGAACCGGTCGTTGCAGCTTGGCGGGAACGGGATCCAGCGGGCATGTTCTGGTCTATGGAGCCAAACTCTGACGTCAGTACCGAACCTTTCGCAGATAAGAAATGGCGCGATATCCGACTACAGTTTGATTGGGATGTCGACGGCAGTTGGGATGCAGAGCGCTGGTTGGAGTTGGTGCTTTCCAACAAGCCATTGCGAGAGCGGAAACTTGGCGAGGAGTTTCCAGGCAGTTTTCTACTTCGAGACACCAGCAACGAACCTCTTCCCGTGGTAATCGCGCTTGGCGGATCCGAGGGAGGCGATTCAGCAGCGCGGAGCATCGCTCCCAAACTCGCAGCCCGAGGATTTGCCTGCGTCGGAGTGCCCTATTATTCGCCGGCATGGGGAAACCAGCCACAGCAGTTTCCCGGCCTTCCGAAGGCCTTTGCGAATATCCCCCTGGACACGATTGAGAAGATCGTGGCATGGATTGAAACACAGGATGATCTCGACCCGAATCGGATTGCACTTTACGGTGTTTCTAAAGGAGCGGAGATGGCACTCGCGGCTGCAAGTCGAATTGATCGCTTCGCAGCAGTTGCTGCAATCGTTCCAAGTGATGTCATCTGGGAGGGCTGGGGTGCACAAGAAACTACCAGCTCCTTTAGTTGGCGCGGGAAGCCCCTGCCGTTTGTGCCCTACCTAGGCATGGGAGAAGAATTTGCGAAGTCTGGACGCAACCAAGCTGTCCGAATTCGCTTGCCGCACGATGCTGGTCGACTTGCAAACCCCGAACGGATTCAAGCAGCTTCCATTGATGTCGCTGCGATCAAGTGTCCCGTGTTTGTCGTTGGGGGTGATGAGGACAATACATGGGATTCTGGCGGTATGGCCCGTAACATTGCCGAACGTCGAACCACTGCGAAGCTCAAAACTGAGCTCATCGTATCTCAAGATGCTGGTCACCAATTGTCGGGCACAGCCTACACGAATCTTTCCCCAGCAGATGCCCAGATGCGGATGAAGGCCTTTCCGGCACTAATCGATTTTCTGACGCAAAACTTAAAGTGAACTCAGATCTAAGCGATCCTCACGACCAACGCGTAATGGCAGCTTCCGACCTCTGGCGAGAATCTACTGAAGTCACGTGATGCCTAAGCGACGCAATTTCCTCTCTTGCTTACCTGTTGGACTGAGCGGTTTTTCGATGCCACGGCTCCTTGGTTCCGATGCTAGTTGGGAGCAATGGGGAGGCCCGACGCGCGACTTCCGCGTCAATCCGATCCCAGAAATGGAATCGTTGAAACGTCCATCGACCGTCTGGCAACGGAGCCTCGGGCTCGGCCATTCCGCAATCGTTGCAAACGCCGATCATGGGTTCACGACGCATCTGGACGACAACCACGATGTACTCACAAAATGGCGGATCGCCGACGGAAGAATCGCCTGGGAGTCGCGGCGCCGCGTGACCTATCACTCGCCAACGAAAGCCTACGATGGACCTCACACCACACCCGTCTTGTCGCGAAATCAGGTTTTGACTGTCAACAATGATGCTCTGGTGCGATCATTTGATATCGAGACGGGCAGGGAGCGTTGGAAGGTTGACTTGAAGCAAACCTGTGGGACCACGCTTCCTCAATCCGGCTACGCGTCCAGTCCCTTAATTTGGCAAAACCTATTAATCGTGCCAACGCTTGGGATACCACAGCCCAGTGAAACCGAACGATTTGCTCCCAACCTAGCGAATAGTGTGAAGACAGTTGTCCCTGGAGCTGTCGCGTTAGACCTACTAACGGGTGATGAGGTTTGGAGGACCGATACTTTTCGTTCTAGCCATAGCTCACCGGTACTTATCGAAGTCAATGATCAGCCGGTAATCGTGTTTCATGGGATGTTTGAGCTTCTAGGAATTGACCCGCGACAAGGAAACGTCTTGTTCCGGCAGTTGTTGCGAAAGAGCGCTGCTGACAACGTATCTTTCACGCCGATATGGGATCCCAGTCGCCAGCAGATTCTAATCAGTCACGGCTACTGCAATTTTGGCACCCAAGCAATTCGGCTGCAGAATACGGAAGGTGGCTGGAGTACAAACGTAGCTTGGACCAACCGGCGAATGCGTCTCGTCCACACTAATGCAGTCATGTTTGATGAGGTGCTTCTAGGTGCAAGCGAAAGCATAACGGCTGGCATTGATGTTCGTGACGGGACAACTCTCTTCCGCCAGCGTGGGTTTGGAGAAGGCAATTTTCTAGCCGTCGGTTCCGAGGTGTTGTTGATCAGCGAAAGTGGTGAATTGATCGCGGGTAAACCTGGCCGCGACGGCATCGAGCTGCTCTGGAGAATGCGGGTCTTCAAGGACCAGCCGGCTTGGACCGTTCCAACTCTGGTCGGCGATCGATTATTGTTGCGAAATGTGAGTCAATTGAAACAACTCAGGTTCCAATTTGTACCTTGAAAATCGCTAGAGAGTTCTCGATGGACACAGATGCCAGAAGAATCCACTGAGAAAAACTAAGGGCTGCGTTTCTACGGAGACACACGTCGCAGACTGGTCAGATGGCAGACCAAGAGATGAGCCAGACGATGATAAGGATTGGAACCAAAAGCAAGAGATAGGTCCTGTACCGCGTATTCGGTTTTCGCTTTGAGCCTGCTTCAACTGAGAGCAAAACATCATACTCAGCACGAAAAAGCGTTGACGTTAGCCGGCGATACCTATAACGATATTCCCGGCTTGCCAAACGATGTACGAAGTAGTCGTTGTTTGGCCGTTCGTCTGTCACGATCTCGCCTCCGTCCAGAGGTCCACCTAGAAATCTGACAATGTAAAAGTCACCATTGCTTGTGGAGCTGAATGTCGGTTGACGGCCTTGCGATTCTTCAAAATTCATCGCGCCCATCCTAACCAAGCATTCATTTCGTCAATGTCCATCGAACGTCCAAGATTCGGTATTTCTTCAATCTGGAAGAGCCGCCGTCCCATCATCGACGTCGGGCAGATCGTGCTTGCCCCGCGGGTCAAGTTGATACCCGCCAAATGACGAGCAGGACAACAAAGTGCGCGGTCGTGGGCGATAAAGCGTGCTATGGAGTACTTCTTGCCCTTTGCGGCAACTGAACACTCGGATCATATCCCACGTTAGTTCCTGATCAGACTTCAGCCGACTGAACGATTTCAACAGCTGGACTAATGCGTGGAACAGAAAACGCCTGTCGACTCGACGCTGATAGCTAGATCTACAGGCATTACGCGATTGTGTGGCATTCACGCAAAAATTGGCAGGCTGGCCTCAAGAGTGGATGTCAACTCGAACGCCAGAACTCCCATCTCTGTTAAGTCACCCGACTTTTCGCAGTTTAGCGTCTTTGAGCGGGTTCGATTGCAGCACGCGATTTCTGCTTGATGCTGCACTTTCAATCACCGTTCGAGAATGGTGGACGTGCATTCGTTCGCAACCGCTCTGCACAGCATGCCCGCTTATCGAGCTCTTGGACAATTCAACAGCGTTTAAGAAGCAAAACAAGCATTGCGGGCTCTGCTACAAGATGAGGTTGCTGCTTTGGTAGTGCGAAATCCTGAGACCGAATAGAACGATTGCGAGAACTGGAGTCGGGTCGTGCATGCTGCGAAGTGGGCAGAGGATCGCCGAGAGCTTCAGGAACGCTACTTAGAGCTCACGCGTCACGAATTACCTGCCCGGGCTGCCCGCGATCACTGGCGTCTAAGTGAAGACCACTGCTTTATGCGGATCATTCTGGATCAGCTATTCCAGGACTGTTGGTACGATCATCTCGACAAGCGGTTGCCAGCCTACAAGCAGCTCAACAATGATCAGCTACGGAAAGCCATCGAGTTTGCCCAACAGATTCTGTCCGAGGGCTACCCGTTGCTCAACCGATGGAACTTCGAGAGCCTTCAGTGGCGAATTGCTTATCGTAGACGGATCAAGAGCTAGCACCGGTGCTGTGTTCTCTGTCGTTACTGCAAACGACACGGGACGGAAGCCCCAGGTGGTTCCGTGATTCTGCTACAGCTGTCTTCACTACCTCCTGCGATCGTCGCCCATATCTCTCT
>DNPC01000634.1 GCA_003501565.1 Planctomycetaceae bacterium
ATAAAACGGCTTGGCCCTATGTTGCGGCTTGGGCCTCCACAGGTGAAGTTGTTGAGTTCTTACGCACTGCGAACCTCCAAGAGTTGGACCTTGAGCTGATCGCGTTTCGCTTGGCCGACTCAGATGCATTTCGAGACATTACGCAGGTTCTGCGTGGCGCTGGCCACTACGATGCGAACTTGTGGGCCTATGCAGTTAGGCATCAGGACGTAAGGGCGATTGGCGAGTTGGTGGCGATGTCCGAACTGCCTGAGCAACTGGGCCCGGCCATCAAGAGTTCGCTCTTGGATACCGACTCCGTCCAACGTCTACGATTTGAGCATTTGGACTTTCGTCCATTGGTGGTTCCGCGGGCTCATCAGCTTGGCCCAAAGAAAGTCATTTTGAATGCGCAGCTGACTGAACAGTACAACGCATTGTTGGAACTTTTGGCGTATCAAAAGACAGTAAGCAGTGCCCAAAAGATGCAATTGTGTTACTACTTGTTGCTTCAGAATCGCATTACAGAAGCGATGGATTGGTTTCGAGCTGTGCAGCCGGGCGAATTTGCAGGCAAAATGCAGTACGACTACTTCGACGCCTACTTGAGTTTCTATTTGGAAGACTACGATCGGGCTGTTGCAATTGCTCAGCAATACGAAAACCACCCGATTGCTGCCTGGAAGGATCTGTTTGCGGTGGTGAACGATCAAATTCGAGAACGTAATCGCATGGTTGCCGACAATAAAGCGAGCAGCAGAGAAGTCCGTTCACAGCGAGAGTCGCCTTCCTACCGTCAAGAGCTCTTGGACGCCAGCGCCGCCCAAGAGCCTGTTCTCTCATTGTCGAAAGCCAACGGCAGTCTTCGTGTCTTGGGGGAACGCCTAGATGCTCCTGTGAAGGTGAATTTCTACGAAATTGATGTGGAGTTGTTGTTTAGTCGACAACCGTTTGCTGCCTTGGCCGATAGCGAACCACCGGCAATTTCACCGAACAAATCACAAGATCTGAGCGGATCGACCACAGGGAGTATTGATCAAATTATCGAACTGCCAAGCGAGCTGTTGCAGCGAAATGTAGTCGTTGAAGTAACCAGTGGGGGGCTTTCCAGCAGCGTCGTTTGTGCAGCCGGGGAACTCGAGGTCGATGTGGTTCGATCCTACGGTCAGATTCGTGCCCGACGCCGCGATCACTCTCCGTTGACTGGCGCCTATGTGAAGGTTTATGCGCGGCACAACGACGGAAGCGTCCGATTCTACAAGGACGGATACACAGACCTGAGAGGGTATTTCGACTACGCAACGCTGAGCACTAGCGACCTTGATACTGCGGCGCGATTTGCCATCCTGGTTCTCGATCCGCACAGCGGAGCTGTGATTCGCGAAGCCGAGCTGCCACCGCGGTAAGTTATTTCTCGCGTATGCCGGTCAGGAGTGGCTCAGCAACGCTACACTCTAGCTGTCTGGTTGGGGAGCGGATACGATGAATGCTCAATTAGCTGGCCGAGCATCTAGGATTCCGCGATCAGAGACGAGCACATGCAGAAGATCAAGTTATTCAAGGGCGTTGAGAGTGAGATGGAGGATCTCGAGGAAGATGTCAACCGTTGGATAGAATCGGCTGGCGTGAAAGTGGTCAGCGTGGTCGGCAACATCGCCCCTCAGACACGTGACCCGAATTCACTTGAGTCTTTCCCGGTGTCCGACATCTTGGTGATCGTTACTTATGAGGCAGCAGATGCCTGATCGAGCTGCCGTTGGGCCCTGCCGGGTGCTCGTGCTAGGTGCCCATCCCGACGATGCGGAGATCTTTGCTGGTGGCTTGATCGTCCGACACTGCAGGCGTGGCTCGGACGTGAAGATTGTCTCGGTGACAGACGGACGAAGTGGTCACCACGAAATTCCACCCGCTGAGTTGGTTGCGGTCCGACGGCGTGAGGCAAAAGCGTCAGGACGGCGGGTGGGTGCCGACTACGTGACATGGGATTTTCACGATGGTGCACTCGAGCCTACGCTAGCAGTGCGTGAAGCGATTATTCGGGAAATTCGGACTTACAAACCCAATCTGGTTTTGACTCACCGGCCGTGTGACTACCATCCCGATCATCGCGCCGTTGGCACCGCCGTTCAGGATGCGTCTTATCTGGTTACGGTTCCACACATCTGCCCCGATGTTCCCGCCCTTCGGCAAGATCCCGTCGTTGCGTCGATGACGGATTTGTTTACGCGGCCAAATCGCCTGCGAGCCGATGTTGTCCTCGATGTAACGGCCGAGGCAGACTTAATACTGCAAATGGCTGCTGAGCACCAGTCACAGTTCTTTGAGTGGTTGCCATACCATGAGGGGCGTCTGGCCGAGGTTCCGCAGCACCCTCGCGAGCGCCTCGAGTGGCTAGCTCGTTGGTTTGCGTCGATTTATGCAGGCCGACGCGAGCATTTTCGGGACGACTGTGTAGCGCGGGGTGTTGATGCCGACGCAGCGAAACTGGAGGTCTACGAGTTGAGCGAATATGCGAGCCAACCCAGCACAGAAACCGTGGGTTGGCTTTTCCCGTCCGAGTGATCTCGTCCAGTCTTATTGAGCAGCGTCTTTGCTGCTGCGGTGCCAAATTTGCAGGAGTGCGACTAAGTGTTCTGCGGCGTACGTCATCTGATCTAGAGACGCAAATTCAGTCACGCTATGCAAATTATGCTGCCCGGAAGAAAGGTTGGGAGTCGGTAGACCCATTTCGCTGAACAATGCACCGTCGGTTCCACCACGAATTGAACCACGGTTTGCCGTTTTGCCAAGTTGCTTGTGTGCAGCGATCGCATGCTGGACAATGTGCGGAGCAGACCGGAGCGCGTCACCCATGTTACGGTATTGCTTGGTGCGCTCAAATTCAAACTTCACTCCTGCGTACTTTGTTTCCGCCTCAGCAGCCAGAGACTTGAGCAGAGTCTCATGAGCGTCCAGCTGGCTGGTTTCAAAATCGCGCAACAGAAACTCGACACGAGTGGATTCGACGGTCCCGTTGGTCAGATAGGGATGGACGAAGCCTTGCATGCCGTCGGTCGTCTCTGGCGAAAGGTTGTCTTCGGGGAGAGCACTTAGGACAAAAGCGACGGCGCGAAGCGCGTTGACCATCCGTCCTTTGCCGATGGAAGGGTGAATGTTGATGCCAGCGCAAGTCATCACCAAATGGTCCGCAGAAAAATTCTCATCTTCGACGATGCACTCACCTCCGCCGTCAAGTGTGTAAGCTGCATCGGCGGCGGCTTTGGTGAGGTCGATGTGGTTGGCGCCGCGACCGATTTCTTCATCGCACGTAAATAGGATTCGAATCTCGCCATGTTCGAGCTGCGGATTGCGAAGGAGATGTTCAGCGGTTTGCATGATGATCGCAACCCCCGCCTTGTCGTCGCCGCCAAGGAGAGTTGAGCCGTCCGTTGTGATTAATGTGTGCCCCAACAAATTGGCGAGGGCAGGGCAGTCAGCTTGGGTGATTACTCGGCCGCCTGTCTTGAGTGGAATATCACCGCCTTCGTAGTCTTCAACTACCTGTGGTTTGACATCCTTCCCAGGCGCATCTGGAGATGTATCCATGTGGGCGTTGAGCAAAATTGTGGGACAGCGGACTGCAGAGTCACTCGACGGAATCGTCGCCCAGACCAGTCCGTGTTTATCCTGCTCGACCGCTGTTGCGCCCATTTCTTCTAGTTCGGAGGCCAGCATGCGCCCAAGTTCGATCTGTCCAGGGCTGCTGGGATAGGTATCGACGGTTGGGTTGGCGGTCGTTTCAACGCGCACATATCTCAGGAATCGTTCGAGGAGCAAATCGGTGTTTATATTGATCATGAGGTTTCCAGAACAGTCGTACTGCGGATTGACGCAAACGGCGTTGGGCCGGTCATCGCTTACCTATCGTCTAGGCTTCAGCCATGACTTGTCAAGCGTCGCCCGCTTGCCCTACGCATTCAGCGGGCTCATACTGCGGGCGTTATCGATTTCACTACTGAAGGATTTCGTAGCTTTCGGCTCGCAATGTCCATGCAAGTCCGTCGATCTTAGGGTCGATACAGACGGCAGTAAGAGACTTGGTTGCGCGCAGGACCCGCAGAAGGGCTGACAAGAACGTGACAGCGGAACAAGACGTACGCTACTTGCTTTTCGATGTGGAGAGTGTCGCCGACGGTGACTTGATCGCTCGCACGCGTTACGCTGGCGCAGAGTTGGACGCTGACCAAGCGATTTCCAAGTTTCGCAACGAGCTGTTGGTCAGTTCTGGACGTGACTTCATTCCATTCACTTACCACGTGCCCGTTGCGGTAGTTATTGCGAAGCTCCGAGCGGATTTTTCAATTGTTGAAGTCGTCTCCCTGGACGCACCCCAGCACCGTCCACACGTAATCACCAAGCACTTCTGGACCGGCTGGGAAGCTTACCAACAGCCGACTTGGGTCACGTTCAATGGTCGTTCGTTCGATATCCCGTTGATGGAGCATGCAGCCTTTCGGTATGGCGTTTCCGCTCCCAAGTGGTTCAATCTTATGGCCAAGAGTTATGAGCAATCACGGAACCGATACAACCTGCAATCGCACCTTGACTTGCATGATGTCATGACCAATTTTGGTGCAACCTGGTATCGTGGTGGTTTGAACCTGGCGGCCAGTTTACTTGGGAAGCCTGGCAAGATGGACGTCCAGGGCGATATGGTATACGACCTTTATCGCGAAGGTCGAATTGGCGAGATCAACGAATACTGCCGTTGTGATGTGCTAGATACGTACTTCGTGTTTCTCCGGTGTATGTTGATGATGGGTCGCATAGACCTTGATCACGAGAAACGTCTTGTCGAAGCGACGCAGGAAATGCTTCAGCTCCAATCCAATGACCACCCTGCCTACGCGGCTTACTTAGAAAAATGGGGCGACTGGGACAATCCCTGGGCAGAAACTCAAGAGGGCCAACCATAGTTTTGAAGTGTGCTTGGTATCCAACCAGCAAATGCAAAATCGCGATATTCGGATTCTTGGCTAACCAAGTACTAGGTTGGAACGTCGAACACATGCGTTTCTGCGGGCTTTCAGGCGAATGTAGGGTGGGATGAAATGGCAGCGATGGTGGAAAGAACCGATGGGTGCATCCGACTTGGCGTGCATAGGTTCGGTAACATCCTCAATTGCAAAACCACTCTGGCAGATACCGCCAAGTAGACTAGCCCAGGAATGTGCAAACTCCCGTGTGCCAGGCTCGCGTAATTTGCTGGGCTCAGTTGCCCGCGGTACAGGTGTTGTGTCGTAGTAGGCGTGCTGAATGGAGTACTGTCCCGCTGATGTGGTTAACGAAGCCTGGAGATTGATGGGTTGTTTGTGCTGACTGATATAAAGGCCGCCAGCGCGGGTGACGCGCGCAACTTCGGTGAAAACCTTTGCTACATTCGGTAGATAGCACGTGCTTACTGGATGGATGACCAGATCGAATTCTCCATCGGCCAGCATGTCCAGCTGGTCCATCGAGGTTTGGATGGTCCGGAGGTCTAATCCGCGTTGCTGCGCGACATAGCGATCACGTTCCAGCATCGCTCCGCTTAGGTCCACGACCGTAACTTTGCCACCCGCCGCGGTATAGAGGGGGCCATGTCTGCCGCCCCCCGCCGCAAGGCACAAAACGTTCCAACCATCGATTCCACCGGTCAGCCAACCCGCAGGATCAATCGTCTTAAGCGGCCTACGCATTTCCTCGTCGGAAACCGGACGAGTGAGTGTATGTGAATTGTTCGCCATTCGGTCCCAGGCAGCTTGGTTGTGCGCCAGGTCCGCTGGGCGGTTTACTGTGGAAGAACTGTTGGCAGTATCACGGTTGAGAGACATGAATGAATTGCCTGAATTCGGGCAAGGAACTGAGTTTGCCTGTCGGGAGCTGTTGTACCGCGATTTGCTCGGGCGGAACTGTGAGCCATTCGGCTAGTTGCGAGAGGGCAGCGCAAGTGATGGCTCCACTCAGTTCTATTCGTCGAATGCTCCCACTGGAATCGTAAATCATCCCGCACATGACTGGTGGAGTATACGACGCGTTGCTTTCGCCTGCCGAGTCGGCTGAGCTATCGGAAAACCCACTCATGCTAAATGATCCATCCCATTCAAAGTAGCAGTGGGGATGAGCAAGAAGATGTTCGGCTAGAGTTTCCATGGAACAACCAAAGGGAACGAAAGTCGACGGATCAAGAACTCGTTCGGTTATCGGTCCTGTAGGATCGCTAGTCTTTTCACCCATTGCGAACAGGAGTGCAGACAGTTCGTTGGGGCTATTCATGTTCATCGAATCTAATCATGTCATCGGATCATAGTTAACCGGATCGAAGTTATCGAACTTACAAGTTGCCACGTGCGAGGAATCCCAGGATAGCCCCGATTAGCAAAGCGGGGGGGACCGCGATAGCGATGGTAAGTGCGACGACAACGGCAACATTGGTTTGGTTTTTTGTAGCTGCGAGAGGTGCAGTTTGTTGCTCTTGGTGTGCGGGTGAATGAACATCCGAGAAGTCGATCGGAGGCGCAACTTGTTCTGAAGCGGCGGAATCCTCATCCTGTCCGTTTGATAACTGAGTTGGTTGACTTGCAGCGGAGCCTGAGGTGTCGATCCCAGCCGCTGAGCCAACCGCCGAGGCGTTCTCGGCACTAGCCACCGCGCCTTCACCAAACTGAGTTTCGTCCGGTGACGCATGCTGTGGCGGTGGAGGTGCCATCCAAGGCGAGGGCTCCATCGAGACAGCACCGACCTGCGCCGAATCAGATACCCATGGCTGTAAACGTGAGGCAACCTCGGCGGCCGTTGAGATTCGCTTGCGCGGATCCTTGTCAGTCATGTCGACGATGATATCGGAGAACTCTTCGGTGATATCGGGCACAAAGTTGCGTGGATGCAGGGGATACTCGTAAAGATGTCGCCTAAGTTTCGATTCTGTGTCGCCACCCGGGAAGGGAACTTTACCGCATAACGCGTAGTAAAGTGTACAGCCCAATGAGTAGATATCAGATGTGGGTTGGATCTCTAGTGGTGTACGGATTTGCTCGGGTGAAAGGTAGTCGGTGGTACCCACGATTTTGCCCGCTCGGGGGTCGTTGATGAGATCCTTAGCAAATCCTGCCAGCCCAACGTCGGACACTTTGGCGTCGCCGTCTGGTGTTACCAGGATGTTGCCAGGCTTTACGTCGCGGTGTACCAGGCCGGCTTCGTGGGCGTACTGCAGGCCTAGCGCGGCCTGCATAATGATTTGTGCACATTGTTGAACCGGAAGCGGTCCACGGGATTTGACCAATCGGCGAAGGTCCATACCTGGAACGTACTCAGTCACCAGGTAGTGCACCTTGCCGTCCTGACCAGCATCAAAGGCACGAACGAGGTAGGGGCAGTCGAGTTTGGCTTGCATCCGGATTTCGTGGGCAAAGCTATCGAGCGACTCTTTGGTTGCTCGGGCTTGCGGCAAGACCTTGACCGCGCATTCCCTCCCCATAACCTCGTGAACGGCCTTGAATACTTGGCCCATTCCACCCTGTCCAATCCAATCGGTGCAGATGTAAGGGCCCAGGTTGAGCTTGGTTCGGCCCTCACGAAGCTGGTTGGTTTGGTATTGCGTTAGGAGTTTTTGCTCGATCAGCACCTCGGCAAGAAGGTCATCCGTCACATCCGCATCGGCCGAACCGCCTTGTTGCTGCAAGCGGTAGCGGGCAACCCGCAGGCAATAGTCCAGCTGGCTTGTCGAAACCAGTCCGCTGGCCACGACGCTGCTCGAGAGAACGCTCGGTGAAGAAGCGGAATGGTTGGACTGAGGAGGCATAACAGATTTTGTTTTTGATCGCTCGATGATCGTTGGTCGATTTTGGAGCCGCTGAGCCAGATAGCAGCTGAGCCGAATAAAGGGGCAAGCAGCTAAATCGGCAAGCAGTTAAATGGAAAGGCAGCGAATTCTGGGATTCGGCTGACCTTGCCGTATCGCAGCTTGCGGGCCACAATTTATCCTTTGAATTCGCT
>DNPC01000326.1 GCA_003501565.1 Planctomycetaceae bacterium
GGCTGCGAAATCGCTGCTTGCGACCCATGCGGATGTGACTCCGGTTGCAGCAAGCCACGTCGACGTCCTCTGATGGAACTGTTGGCTAAGCTTCGTTGCAAGAAGAGCTCTTGCTGCGACAGCGGTTGCGCTTCGGCTTGCGAGCCAACTTGCGGCTGCGAAACAGCATGTGACCCTTGTGGCGCTGCTCCAACCTGCGGTTGCGAAATCGCTGCTTGCGATCCTTGCGGTGCAGCTCCTAGCTGTGGCTGTGAAATCGCTGCTTGCGACAGCGGCTGTGGCTGCGGAAGCAAGAAGAGCTGCGGTGGCCTGCTAGCTAAACTGTTCAGCCGTAAGAGCAGCTGCTGCGATGCAATGGCTTGCGACAGCGGTTGTGCTTCTGCACCTTGCGGATGCAGCTCAGCTGCTCCTGTTGCTGCTCCTGCAGTTGACGGTGCTGCTGCTCCTATGCCTCCTGCACCAGTTGTCGATCCTTCGGCATACCTACAAAGCAATCGACGCGTCATTCAAGCTACCAGCTACGTTCGCTAAGCTTCGGCTGATCGAACCCTGGTAGACTCTCCAGGCGTGTTAAAAAGTTAAACGGCCTGCTGACTCGTTCAGCAGGCCGTTTTTCGTGTTTGCCAGGCGATTTGCCCAGCGAGGCTGGCAATGCCAGTCGGTGCTCTTTACCGAACGAAGGGTGTTCCTCTGGCCTGGCGTTCGTTGGTTGGCAATCTAAGTTCGAAGGGCCGGAAAGCGTTGAGCGGTAATGAACTGGGTTACGAAATCCTCTGCCGGCTCGCTGTGAAATTCGTCAATGCTACCGCGCTGGATAATGCGACCATTGGCCATCAGGATACAGTCTTCGCCAAAGAAAGCGGCTTCGCCCATGTCGTGCGTTACAAGTACGACGGTCTTGTTTAGTTCGGCGAAAATGGACTTGAGGTCTTCTTGCAGTTCGTAACGAACTAACGGGTCCAGTGCGCCCATGGGTTCGTCCAGCAATAGTAGCGGTGGATCGAGCATTAAGGCTCGCATAATTGCGACTCGCTGGCGTTGGCCGCCTGAAACCTGCTGTGGATAACGCGAGAGTGCGTCTGAGGGAAGCTTGGTCAAATCTGCAAGTTCTTTCACGCGCGTGCGAATATCGTTTTCCGTCAATGTGCCCAAATGCCGCGCGAGCAGTGCAACATTGTCGAATATACTCAAGTGCGGAAAGAGACCTCCGTCCTGCAGTACGTATCCCATCCGGTGTCGCGCCTGGAGAACACTGTCTGGCGTCAGCGGCACTCCTTCAAATCGCACCTCTCCTGAGTCAGCTTCGATAAGTCCGATGATGATTCGCAGCAGCGTTGACTTGCCACATCCGCTGGGGCCAATCAACACGCTCGTCTGACCTCGATCGATGTGCAGCGTGGTCGGCTGCAGCACCTGCCTGCCTTCGTAGGATTTGGTAATGGATTCGATTTCGATCATGTATCTGTTTTTCAGCTGAGCCTATTGCTTCTGACCCGTATTCACAATTGCCGCAAGTGGTAGCCTGTACAGCTCACGACGACCAAATCAGACGGCTTTTACCCGCCGGTAGATCACAACAAACAGTGAGCGATTTGGACCCGCGATAGTGTGTGAAGGCTTTGAGTTGCAATGGGGAGTTCACTGGCAGAATCGGTGTTACTTGGCCACCCGACTCAAGACGCAGATTGGGCAGCGGACTGGCTGTTGGGATTCGAATCGTCATGCGCGGCCAGGCATAAGGTGCGTTCAGCTCGATTGTCTGGTCCTGGATGACGAGCTTCGTGTAATTTGCGGCTGCGTAGTATTTGCCGATGTCGCTGATCTTCATCCATAGTGTTTGATCGCCAAAGCGAGCCTTGATTGATTTCACCACACGCTGGAATGCTCTGTAGCCGGTTAGCGAACCGTTGCAATACATGCCGGGCCAATGGCAAAGCATGATTGCGGGTTCACGACGCTGGATGAGTTCAATCATTCTGCCAGCACTTGCGTCTTCGGTCGCATAACGATTTGGTTCGCTGGTTTGCACACCTTCCCAGCCACCGAACCAGTCTCCGGTGCCCGCCAGTACGTTGATGCAACACTCTGGGGTGCCGTTGCCGCCCACTCGCTCGGCCTCTAGTTTTGGGAGCGTGCTCTTGTTACCTTCGACGATGTATTTGAAATAGTGTGGTTGAGGTGAACCGTAAACGTCTCGAACCGCCTCGAAAACAGCCTGCGGAAGTTTATCTTTTACAAGATTGCCAAACCCGCCGGGCGTTGTAATCCCCTCACAAGGAAGATCACAGTTCTTGAGGATTCGCAGAGCGTAGGCAAGATAGCTAGCCAGGTAGTCCACACTCACCGCAGTCTGCGGATAGGAATTCTCCATGTGAGCGGGAGAATTGTCCTTGAAGGGGCGTCCAGTCTCCAAGTCAATGACTCGAGTATGCGTGATCATCTCCGGGTGAATGTCCCAGTTTGGAACCATTAGCTCACGGACCAGTTTCAAGCTTTGCTGCAAGTCCTTCTGCGACCATCCTGGCAGTTCGCGATCGAGCCACCCGACGCAAGCAGGGTAGGGGACGATACTGTATTTGCCTTTTACGCCATGCTCGGCACACCAAGTGCCAAACTCGCGCACAAAACTATCAGGGATTTCGTCTGGCCAGTCCTGCCAAGGCTGTTGGTAGGACTTTCGATTCGGGTATGTCGCCGCGAACTGAGGCATGCAGAACTTGCCCATGTTCACCAAGCAAGTGGAGTCGTCAATAATGAATGACAAGGGCACCCGATCGCGCGGTGGCAGGACTTCGATTTGATCGGCACCACTGCCGCTCGCAGTCCGACCCAAAGCCGCTGTTGCGGCCAATGATCCAGATGCAGCAATTTGGAAAAAGTTGCGTCGATCCTGATTCATCTTACTCTCCTGCCGCGACTGAATATGGCTGGTGTATTTTCTCTGTTGATTGCCTTGGCGGTTTCGCTGATCGTCAATCGTATCGCAACCATGGCTCTGATGTTCACAGGTTTGAGCCGAGAAGCAGCAAAATTCCAAGCTCGTTCGGCCTTTTCAGGCTGCGGTTACACGACCAGCGAAGCAGAGGGAGTCGTCAATCATCCAGTGCGGCGGAAAATCGTCATGGTCCTGATGTTGCTTGGTAACATCGGGGTAGCGACGGTAATCGCATCGGTGATGCTGAGTGTGACAAGTGCGTCACAGACGGACGCGTCGGGACGCTTGATCACAATGGGTGTCTTAACCGGAGGGCTCATCGTACTGTGGTTGCTTTTTTCTAGTCGCGCGGTCGAACGGCAGATGAACAAAGTGATCGCTTGGGCGCTCAAGCGATTTACAGATCTTGATGCGCGGGACTACGCTTCTCTGCTGCAACTATCTGATGGATATGCAGTTTCTGAGATGGTCGTTGAAAGCAAGAGCTGGCTGGCAGACCTGACTCTTGCCCAATTGCGATTGGCTGACGAAGGTGTTCTCGTCCTTGGCATCCATAGCAAGTCATCAGGGTTTCTGGGGATCCCTAGGGCGAGCGACCGGATCCAAGCAGGCGATACGCTGATCCTGTACGGTAGCTTGGATCAGATTCATCGCATCGATCGCCGCCGCCGCGGTGACACAGGTGACAGAGACCACGCTCAAAGCGTCGTCGAGACCATTGAAGCAACCACGACCGAGAATACCGAGTAGAATATGGCGGCAGCAGTAAGGTCGGGGAGGGTTCGAAGCTGCCAGTTGTACTGGTCTAGGAATCAGGTGACGTCGGCCTTATTCGCAGGTGCCGTCCCTTCCCGAATGCTCGTTCCTTAC
>DNPC01000323.1:0-8477 GCA_003501565.1 Planctomycetaceae bacterium
GAGCGTCCGCTGTTGTCATCATCACCGGTCGTGCGGATGAAATAGTCATCAGCGGTGCAAACACAAGCCGGCCCGAATAGTCCAATGCAGAGAGTTACTGCACGGCAAAATATTTGAAGATTCATGCGTGTGTAATGGCTGGCTACGGCAGTGGGTAACTTCTGAGAGCTTTCCAGGTTAAGCCGACGCCGCTCAGTTTGATGAGTCCGATGCTGTGGCCTGGAACTCGAGAGTCACAATGAAGAAGGAGTTTGGGCGTTTGCAACTTATCACTTTGCCCGGGAGCCACCGATTAAGGCGCCTGAGTGTGACAGTGTCTCCCACATTTAAGTTGGGATTCGGATAGGATCGCAGCTGCGCGCCCTGTTCGCTGAGCACGGTGACTTGTACTGGGAGAACGTCGCCGGAGCGCTTTTCGATGACGGCCAAAGGGCTCCGACCATCAAATTGTTCTAGCTGTCGTTCCATAGTTGTCATCCGCCAAGTCGCTGAGTTCCGCCTCATCTGAAGCATACGTCTTGCGGTTTACCGCAGGTGAATTCGGCGAAGTCGAAATATGCAGTTGGGCGGCCAGAAACGATGTGTCGCAACGGTTATTGCGATCACGGACGTAAGGATCAGCTAACCAAGAATCCCTCTGCAGAAAGCCACAGTGGAACTCAAGGTGGGGTATTACAGCACTGTAAGCATTTCTGGCGATGGATCATGACGCCTGTAGCAATCATGAGCATCGACGGAGGACGCGGCGCTTAGAGGGACTTTCGTTCACCACTTTGCCAAGAAACCGAACTAGCTTGTAAAGATGCCGAGCGTCCGGAGCTGTTTTGCGGTCAGCCGAGCAGCAGTTTCAGGTCGCAAGAATCGCTTTTGATCGAGTTGCTGCGGTTGATCGCTTCGGCAGAAATAACTGTGGATGGCACGTCGCGGTAACTCCGTGTTGTTCGTCGTTCCGCCGTGCCAGGTGTGCGCGTTGAAAACCGCGACGCTGCCTGCTGGCAGGACCAACAGTTCTTCCTCAGGGTGCGAAGCGGTGGGATCATCCATCAATTCTGCCGGCAATTTGGCCGAGCGATGTGTCCGCGGAACGACGCGGGTTGCGCCGTTTTCGACCGTAAAGTCATCGAGCAGCCAGATTGAGTTGCAGACGACGTACTCGCCTTCCCCGACAGCTTCGTGCCAATCCGCGTGTAGATTCTGTGCCCCCGCACCGGGAATCGCGGCACGGTAATTTAGGCTCGACAATTGGGATCGAGGCCCCAACACAAGCTCAACGGCGCTCAAAACCAAAGGATGTGAGTAGAAGACGTCGAATTCGGAGCCCTTGTTGACTAAGTCGGCTAAACGATCGGCGCCGGACTCCTTGGGATGCCGAATATGAGGTGAGTCAAACAACTCAGCACCGGCATTCTCGCCTTCCGCCTCGAGCAGCTGATTTGTTGCACTTCGCAGGACCTCAAGTTGCTGGTTATCAAGGAGCTTGCCAAGCACCACGAACCCGTTCTCGCGCAGATCCAACTCCTGCCGTTGAGTCAACTCAGTCTGTTTTTCCGCCTCTACCGCCATCGTGCGAATTCTCCGTCGCCGGACTCCAGGAATCTGCAAGGCAGGGAACTGCAAATAGGATGCACAACTCTGCCGAACGCATTGTAGCGTTTGGCGCTTTCAGCTGGCAGAGTTGCTGAATCGATTTGCGTTTCGAAACCGATTACGAAAAACTTGGCGCTTTACTACAATCGTGTCGTCGTTAGAGAACTACATGTGAACCGTGACTTTGTGCGGTCGCGTAGTAAACGAAATACTGAACCACATTTCTGGACGTCAGAGGCGAGTTATAGCAGATGAAAATGCAAGAGGTTGGCGGCCCCGCCCATGACGATGCCCAAGTCGAGAGTCTTCCTCAATCGGTGAGGTTGATGATGTACGTTGCGGGGCTCTTGTTGGCAGCGTTCGTAATCTTTGTGATCGTGAACCAAGAAGGCAAATCGGAGGCAGAGAAGTTTCGGGAGTGGGTCGACAGTGAGCGCCAACCGGAAGGTGACGATCACCACATGGCGTTACGTTTCGTCTGGGATGAAGAGTTCAACTCACAGAATCCGAAGATGGAACCTCTCCCTGATGGTGACTTGCCAGCTGTGCAGGTGATTGGAGTTGAGGTTGATGGTGTTGCCCACGCATTCACGCTCAACGACAAAGCTAAAGATCAAACGACTACAATCCAAACCAAAATAGCAGGAATGCCTCTGGCCATTATTCACAACTACGTGCATAAAACTACACGCGTGCTAACGTCTAGCACTGGCGACGTTGTGCCGGTGAAGCGCGGTGGACTTCAGGATAATTTCCAGTTTGCAGTACTACACGAAGGTGTTCGTTACGTACTCGATTCTGACAAGATCCCGCTAGATGACTATCGGTTCGAAATCACATCACTGGCCGAATGGGCGAAGGCACATCCCGATACGTTGGTGCATTACACGCCCAACTATGAATTGGCTGAATAGTCAAAGATGAAGGGAGTCCTTTTCGGGCTGACGGCTTGCAAGAACATGCCGGGTGCTGTGATTCCCTAAGCTCGATTCACTCAGTGTCCTTCAAAGCCGTGACTTGCTTACCGCTGGCATCGACGATAACGGCGTGTCCAGACGCGCCGCCAACCACAAAGCGTGAGCCTTCCCGTTCGCTATCAAGTGCATACAAGTACCCGCCAGGCAGCTTCACATTGATTTTGCGTTGACCATTGTCGGTCCGGTACAGACGAAAATACCCGTCGCCGCACGCTATCGCGATTTGGTCATCGCGTCCAACGTACACCAGATTTGTCACTTCGGACTTTAGACCGGAAATGGTACGCTCTGCCTTGCTGGTTTCAATGTCCCATACCTTGACCGTAGCGTCGGCTGAACCACTTGCCAACTGACGCAAATTGACGTTCCAGTCAATCGCGGTGACGTGATGTGTGTGGCCTTCGAGTGTCTTAATCAACGACCAGTCTTCAGTGTTCCACAGCTTGAGCATCCTATCGGTGCTTCCCGAAGCCAACGTTTTGCCGTCCGGTGAAAATCGCAAACTGATGACTGTATCTGCGTGTGGTCGATCGATTCGTTGAAGCAGCTGACCAGTTACAAGATCCCAGATCAATAGTTCTCCACTGCGCGATGGCAATCCTCCGCCGGTCGCTAAGAATCGACCACTCTGGTCGACGTCAATACAGAGAACGCGATCAGCAAATGGACTTTGACCAGTCGCCGATCCAATGACCCGAGCCAATTGCCAATGGTTTGGCGCGAAGCGAAAGGCACTCAGATTGCCATCTGGACCTTGCAAAAGTAGAGTTGATCCGGCGGATACACCTACGAACTGCGGGGCTGGCAAGTCGGCAATTTCCCCCAACCACTCACCTTCGGTCGACCAACGACTCCAAGCCGCGGAGGCTTCACTGTACGTCAACAGACGTTGCTGGCCCGCAAGAGCCATCAGTCCACGGTCAGACGCGTTGGACTGGTCAGCCACTCGCTTAGAAGCGGCTTCGCTCTTCACCAATTCCTCTTGCCGGATTTGCGACGCTTCAACGGCTTGCGTCTTCTTATTGACGTCCACAGCCAGTTCGGACAAACGTCTTCGTCCGCGTTTCAACTTTTCTTCGCTGGCAGTTACGACGTCGGTCGCGGCAGTCAGATCGGCTTGTTTTGATTCCAGTGCTTTTTGGGCTTTCGATACAGAATCATTGGCGGACTTGGTAGCAGCGGCGAGTTCTTTTGCATCGGGAATCTCAGCCAAGCTCTGCTCCAGCGCGGCCCTCTCCGCGGTAAGTGCAGCAATCTGTTCTTCTAGCTGTTTAGTTGAGTCGTCGAGTTTTTTGATCGACCCGGAGAGTTCGGTTCGCTTCGCGTTTTCTCGCTGTTGCGCTAATTTCGCCTCGGCTGCCTGTTTGGTTGCCGTGTCGACGGCGAGTTTGGCGGCATCGACCGCAGTTCGGCTCTCGTCTAGAGTCTTGGTTTGGTTGACCAAATCCTTAGCGAGCGTTTCTAGACTTTCTTGTTCGGCTTTTACATCCGCTTCAGCTTGAGTGAGCCTTTTTTGTTTCGCGGCCAACAGTCTTTCGCCAACTAAGGTTTTCCAGCGTTGCCGATTGTAATGTTGTAAGGCTACAGGATCCGACTTAGCAAATTCGACCCATTTCTTTTCACCGAAGCGATAAACACCGAGGTTTCCAGTTGCATTGACGGCCCACAGCCCATCTCCCTGGGGCGATAAAGCTGCAGAATGAACCGGTGCTGGAATGGCTCCCTGTCGCTCGACCTTGCCATCCAGGAGGGTTAGGTTGGCAATGTGCCCTGATTGGTCGATTGCAACCACTTGATCCCGATTCGCAGCACTAATTCCAAGGTATGTTAACGGGGCATCGAGAACGTTGTGTTCTTGAAATGTCCATTCATCGTTTGCGTTTCGGGCGACCCAGATTTGGCCGCTAGAGCCACCGATAACAAGTTGTCCGTCCGGAGCCCACACGATTTGAGTCAGGTTTTCTGCAAGTTGGAGCGTTTCCGCCTGTCTGCCATCGATGCGAACGATTCGAATTTCCTTGCCTGAGCCGACAGCGACCGCTTCGCCAAGATCGTTGATGGCCATTTGGACAGAAGCTGAGTCTTTGCTCCAACCGGACGGAAAATCGAAACCTTTCATCCAATCCCAGCGGGATTTCCCGATCGTGGCAACGCTCAATTCTCCTTGGGGAGCAAGCTGCGCAACGTGAGTTCCCGGGCGATTCATAGCGACCGCAACCAAGACGTTGGGATGAATGGTCGGAATCTGCGTGCGCTGCGGCGGCGCGATCTCCCATATCTTGACGTTTCGATGCCCGCTCGAAATCACTCGGCGTCCAGCAGCATCTACAGCCAAGTCTCGAACGAAGTCTTGGTGAGCCGGTAGCGATTGGCCATCGACAGTCGTCGATAGTTCGGCGGATGTGGTGGCGTTTGTTCCGGCAAAAATGCGAACACGATTGCCGAAACCGACCGCTGTCAGGCGAGCATCAGGCGTCATTGCTGCGCAGAAATTTGTTTTGAGCGCTCTCGGCAGTGGCTGAGATGGCACCGCTGGCGCGGGAGCGTCCATCGGATCCGCCTTTGCCCCCGTGGCAATCCAGCGACGCAACAAATCTAGCTCAATTGGCGTTAATGGTGATGCAGACACATCGTTGTCTTCCGGCGGCATCACCGGGTCATTGCGATGTGCAGCGAGCAAGAATAACCGACTCTGATCAGGCTTGCCGGGAACGAGCAGGTCGTCCGTGTCTGACGCCTGCATCTTCTGAACGGTTTCTAGATTTACGCCACCCTCCTCATTCTGATCGTTATGGCAAGCGAGGCAGTTCTTCGTCAGCATCGGCGCGATATCACGGATGTACGTCACTTGTCGATCTGCTGGCAGTTCTGCAACGTCCGATTGCGCCCGTGCAGCACTGATTGAGTGAGCAAGCCAACAGCTTGCAAACAATGACCAGAGAAATCGGTGATAGAAAGGGCTGATGCTCACTTGTCCTCCGCTTTCTCGTTCCCGGCAAGGGTCAACCAAAACGTCCCGATCTTGATCGAAGGCTGCAGTGAATAGGAAGCTGCTTGCACCACGCCGATAGGTTTGTCTTCCGTGTCAAGTGCTCTACCGACGACGCGGATTGGGTAGTGGCCAGATCGGAATCGCCCCGGCTCCAACTTCAATTTGACCGCTTTCGCGGTCTCGCCTTTTGATTCGGAGATTACAGGTTTGCAGGTAACCCCCTCTGGCAGATCTTCGATCTCGATTCGGATTTTCGGGGAGAATCCAGATTGACGCTTAATTGCGACAGCGATGTCAATCGCTTCATCTTCCTTCAAAACGAACCGGTCGGTCGATACGTTGAGGCGGTATGTCGGAGACACTGGCCGGATCGACAACCGGTAAAAGTGCCGGGGCCCGAATGCATCGAGCATTTCGGTCAACCTGATTTCAACATCACCGTCCGAATCAGGTGTGAATTCTACGGCAGCGTCATAGCCTCCACGCGCCACATCGTCGTTGCTGGCTAACACATTCCCTGACTTGGATTCAATCGCATCTAGTTTCGAATCCAGTAAGAATCCGTCTGCCTTGGATCGTGCTTCGGCTCGATATTTGGTTCCGCCTTTGGCTAAGAATGAAACAGTGTGAGTTTCATTCGCGGTTCGAATGTGGCCAAGTACCACCGTCGGGACGGTAGTTTCAAAAGACTGTGTGTAGTAGCGTGACGCTCCAGCCGTTTCCTCTCCTAGAAAGGACCATCCGAGTGCTCCGTTTGAATAGGCGATCGGCGGAGAGATTCTGTCGGCGCCCTGGACTTCTACGGAAGTGTTGTCTTTGAGGTTGTATCCGAACGGTAGTTTCTGAGAGCCAGTGACGGCCGCGTGATCCAAGAAAGGCCCTTGCGTCACATCCAGCGTATAGACGAACGCCGCAGAACCGCCGAAGCCCACTGTGCTGTTGGGCGTTGAAGGAAAAGCGAAGATGCGGATGATCAGTTCTTCATCTGTCTCCGGCGTAAAAACAAGCTGCGGGTCTAAACCGCGGCGATCATCCGATTGCGCGAGCACATTCCCCCGGGCATCAGTGATCTGGAGCACGGCGTCCATCGGTGACTGAAGAACTTGGTTGGCAGTTGCTGATACAACCAAGCGACGCCCACGCTCGACCTTGACGCGATAGCCATCACTGTCGCCGCTCTTTTGTAGTCGCCCCGAGACAATCGTGGGGAGCTCAATGCGGTTTCCGTCGTTGCGTTTGTCGTTCGGTTCTTTTTCTTCGGTCACCGACACGGGCGAGATAATGATCGGAACCAGTTTTGAAACCGAGGCAGAATCAAAAATCCGCAGCCAGGCGACGCCAGGCGAGGCTCCCTCGGCAACCGCGATTTGAAGTCTTCCTGGATCTTTCCCGGCAGAGACTTCTACGTCGTCGTGACTGGATTCTACCGAGACCGGCCAACTGGGGAACTTACCTTCGGCAACTACCGTTGATTGTGCACCGGATGAAATGGCGGCCGGATACACTCGATCGAACTGGACCTGCGCGCAAGCATGGCTTGCGGTAATAAACCAAGCCTGAACTACACACAGTAAACTCCATCCCCTGCTGAATCGTCGGGGCTCCGCCCGCATCGGGAGTCTATTTGTAGCCACTAACCCATCAACTCATCAATCGGACTTGCATCACTCACCAAGTGTGTCGGACGGCCTTCTGGCGTATACATCACCTGACCTGGATCGATACCTAGCTTTCGATAAATCGTTGATACGAAATTCTCAGGTGAGAGGACACGTTCAATCGAAGTATAGCCTTGTCGATCTGTTGCCCCGACGACTTGGCCTCCGGGTGTCTTGCCGCCAGCGAACAGCACGCTCATCGCATTGGACCAGTGATCGCGCCCACCTCGATTATTGATTTTTGGTGTTCGTCCGAATTCGCCAAGTACGACGACGAGGGTACGTTCCAGCATGCCTTGCTGTTTCAAATCCGAGATCAGCGCGGCGACGGTCGCCTCGAAGGGTGGCAGCTTTTGATCCAGACGTGGAAAGATGTCAACGTGGTGGTCCCAGCCGCCATGGTAGAGCGTAACAAACGGCACTCCCGCCTTAACTAGCCGCCGCGCGAGCAGTGCCTGCTGACCGAATGTGTTGCGGCCGTAGGCGTTTCGAATTTCTCCTGGTTCTTTGTGGATGTCGAAAGCAGACTGAGCTTCTGGACTACTGATGATCTGCATACTCTGCTGGTAGAACTCATCGATGGCCAGGGCAGGGTCGCCAACTTGAGCGTCGTGGAAACGGAGCATCGTGTCGATCTGTTCGCGAATCGCCTGGCGCGATTGAAACCGTCCGTCGGTCAAACCGACGGGAATGGTGACATCACGAACCCGAAAGCTCGAGCTGTTCGGACTGTCAGGGACGATGAATGGAGCGTACTTGCTTCCAAGGAAGTTAGGGCCACCTGAGCGCGACATTCGCGGCAATGAGAAGTACGCTGGGATTCCGTGAGGCGCACCGATCTCTTTGGAGACCACACTTCCGATACTTGGGTGGAAGCTGACGAATGCTCCGCAGCCCACCGGAATACGCGGGGGTGCTCCTGTCATCATGTAGTGATTGCCAGCACCGTGGTTCCCCTGGTTGTGGCGAATGGAGCGAACAATTGCCAAGTCGTTGCTGATCGCAGCCAGTTTTTCCATCCGCTCAGAAAACTGAATCCCTGGCGTTTGCGTAGCAATCGGATTGTATGAACCCCGAATTTCGACAGGGGCTTTGGGCTTGGGATCAAACGTTTCATAGTGGCTGGGGCCGCCGTCGAGCCAGACTAGGATGCAGGCGTCGGCAACGGGCGACGGGCCCGTGGCTCTGGTCCCTTCCGACGCACGTGCTCGTGCACTTAACGCACCCGACAATCCACCAGCGACCAAGCCTCCCAAGCCGAGC
>DNPC01000323.1:8557-9458 GCA_003501565.1 Planctomycetaceae bacterium
AGCCGAGCTTCAAGCCATCACGTCTCGTGATGCCCTCACAGTTTTTCCAGCTCATTGCCATCTGTATGAGTTCCTTGTTGGGAGTCAAACCGCGGTTAATCTTGGATAAAGACTCTAATTTTGGATGACGAATTCCGGAGAGTTCAGCATCGCCCACAGGATGTCCTCTATCACGGGACGGCGATCGTCACCGGCCGCACTCACTAACTGTTCCGCGTAAGCAGCCTCTTGAGTCGTTGGGCGCCTAGAAAAAGTAGCCAGGTAGAGTTCTTCGACGATCGCTGACGCTTTCATATCACTGTTGGCCAGCCTTGCCGCCCGCCCCGAATCACTTCGAACACGCCCGTCCAGCTTTCGCGAGTTCATCAGATGGAGCGTCTGTGTCACCGAAGAATCACTCACGCGTTCGCATGGTGGATCCTTGTTCTCGTCGGGCCGCCCAAAGGTATCCAAGAACACTGAATCGATTCGATGCGTCCAAACCTGATTGGCTCGTGAGCCCGGCGCCAGCGCCGAAAACGTTTCAGGAGTTTCGGTTACCATGGCAACCGAGTCGAGCAAAACTTCGCCTCGTAGGCGATGCCGATAGTGTCGTGAGTAATTCAAGCGGTCGCCTTGGTTGGTTTCGTTGGGAGTCGAGCTGAGGCTGTAGGCATGTGACAACGAAATCGTCTTGATTAACGCCTTTTGGTCGAAACCGGTCGCCCGGAAACATTCTGCAAGTTCAACCAGTAGTTTGTCGTTACTGGGCGGGTTAGTACTCCGTAAATCATCGACGGGATCCACGATTCCGCGTCCCATCAGCTGAGCCCACACGCGGTTGACCTGCACCTGCGCGAAATACTCGTTAGCCGGCGAAGTCATCCACTCGGCCAGGGCTTCACGAGGGTCGTCTCGGCCC
>DNPC01000470.1 GCA_003501565.1 Planctomycetaceae bacterium
AGATACAAGATGTGAATGAACAACCAGGCGAGCCAGGCCACAACACCTGTCAACTTGATCTTGCCAGACTGAGCCACGGCACGTCGTCGGCCGATCGTCGCCATCTGCCCTTTGTCGTAATACCGAAATGGTGCGCGTCCCACGCTAGACGGTTCTCGGTCTGCCTTGATCTCTTTCGCAATTAACTTACCAACGTATTTCCCTTGCTGCATAGCGACGGGCGCCAATCCCGGTAGTGGTTTTCCATCGTCACCTACCGCTGAAGCTTGATCGCCGAGTACAAATACCTCAGAGTGCCCAGCAATCGATAGATCGGGACCGACGACAACTTGGCCGGAACGGTTGGTGTCAGTACCAAGCGTTGCACCGAGGGGACTGGCTTGCACACCAGCGGCCCAAATTACCGTTTTGGCCTTCAAGAACTGCTCACCGATCCGAACACCTTCTTCGTCGATCAGCGTAACATGATCCCCCAACCTCACTTCGACGCCCAATTCTTCAAGCGCCCGTTTGCCGTAGCTTGAAAGGTCATCGGGAAACTGCTCCAAGATTCGCTCACCACCTTGCACCAGTATGACTCGCGCGTCAGCGGCGTTGATGTTCCTAAAGTCTCTGCGAAGTGTGTGCCGAGCCATCTCTGCGATCGCTCCGGCCAGTTCGACTCCGGTTGGGCCGCCACCGACAATGACAAAGTTGAGATAATGCTCTTGCTCGGCTTTGTCAGGCGTTCGCTCGGCCATTTCGAACGCGCGGAGCACGCGACGTCGGATCTCGGTGGCCTGCGGAATATTCTTGAGGCCAGGCGCGAAATCTTCCCACTGCTCATTGCCAAAGTAACTGTGGTGAGCACCACATGCCATCACCAAGTAGTCATACGGTAGCTCGCCGGCTTCACTAGATACAACACGGCGGCTGGTATCGACCTGAGTGGCCATACCCAAAAGCGTACGAACGTTACCGTACCGGTGCAGCATCGAGCGTATCGGTCGAGCTATCTCGGACGGGTCAAGCCCGGCCATTGCAACTTGATAAAGCAGAGGCTGGAACACGTGATGGTTCCGGCGGTCCAGCACAGTCACTTCAGCCAGTTTGCAACGGCCAAGTTGTCGAGCTGCGGCAATTCCAGCAAATCCCGCCCCGACGATTAACACACGCTTGGTTGCCATTTAGAAGCAGTCCTGCATCGCAATCGTTCTCGGTTGTGCCAGAAATCTCCCGTTGTTTAGATCTATTAGTGCAGGTGAAGGCGGACCATGCAACCAGTCGAATCGCCCCGCTATGACCACTCACCAAGCTGGTAAGCACGCGAGCGATACAAGAAATCAATCAAATTGCCTTCGTGCGGTTGAAGCCAGTTGAGTCGGTTGGTTGGAATCGGGCCAACGTTCAGTCGGTCGATCAACGAACTTTCCGTGAGCTGGTCAATCAGCTTCTCATCTTTGGTAAGGGCTGTGCATACGAGCGTGGAACCCATCTTTCGCAGAAGTTGTTTCTGGTCGCACTTGACGACACTCGCAAACGGGAACATATACTCTTTGCCAGCCACCGGCGAATCGGGCGTCTTGGCTGAAACAACCACAGGCCGCAAGTAGGCGCAACGTTCCTGTTCCACGAGTCGATCGCCGAAGCCCTCGGTGTGGTTCTTGACCGTGCTATCGTTCAAGTCTTGCTGAACCATGCCCCAGGTCCCGGTTGCCATTTGCTTGTTGGTGAACGCAGCCAAGCCAGCTTCGTCGTCCTGTGGTGGCAACACATCGACCGGTCCCAACCTCTCGGCTAGGGCCTGTGCGATGTCCTCAGTGTGGCGAGACGCCCAGATCCCTGAGCAGTTAATGCAACTGCGTCCGCTGTTGGAGAATACACTCTCAACCATCAAATCCAAATAGTCTTCCCATTGGTCGACGATGTCGTCGCCCAACACAATCTTGCTCCATCCGGGGCCATGAGCCTGAACCCGAGGATTGCCTTCGTATTGTTCAACAGTCTGCTGACTACCGAACACCATCGACCTTTCGCATCGCGATAGCAGAGCCTGGCCAACATCGTGCCCACCGGGATACAGCCCAAACGCCTGCGCGGGAATTCCCGCTTGCATGAAGGCCGCAATCATCCGATAAGGCGTCCACGGTTCCTGGCTGCCTGGCTTGAGCATCAGTCCGATTTGAAGAGCGACTGCTGGCAGCCACAGGGTGTGTACGCCTGGTGAGTTGTTTGGCAGGACAGCACCGAGAACAGGCGACTGTACTTGGTAGCTGACCGTCACACCGCGTCCTTCTTCGCCGTAGCCGTCAGAAAAAATCTGTAGCGGAAGGCCGCGCGTCAGAGCGTCCAGAATCTTGGTCATGTTGGAAAGAACAAACGCGTTCTTCTGCATATTGCCCCGACACATGTGTTCGGGAAGCCCCGTGCTAGCGCTCTGTTGGTGAATAAAATCATCCACCGTCTGCTCACCACCGCCAAGCTTCACCGTACCGGACTGGAAAATCTCGGCAGCTTGTTCGCATTTGCTGATCAATTCCGCGATTGGAACTTCCCGTAGGATGTTCCGAGCTCGCGCGGCATGCTTCATATCCAGCTGCAGCATGCCACCGTTGACCTGAGAGATCTTCGCAATCGGCTCACCGGTATTAAAGTGAACAACCTCCTGCGTCTCGAG
>DNPC01000238.1 GCA_003501565.1 Planctomycetaceae bacterium
TAGACTATCGAGCACTCGTCGCACGTCCGGTTTCGGCGGATCATTTCGACCCGCGAATTGGGCCCGGTGACAGCAACATATATGCAGACCCTCAACAAGTCCGCAGCGAAGTCGAACAGCTTCTGGCCAATAAGACAAAGAGTCGCCAAATCGCGGCGTGACTTTCACGGCCAGACGTAGCACCCTGCTAGGTATCACCAGGTGCGAAACCGTCTACGACGGCAACGAACTCAGTTCAGAGACGGGGGCTGCTGTATCAGCGCTAACCTTGAGCACTTCAAATGTGCCGAAATCTAACTCGGATTGCCACAAATCCCCGAGCGAACCACCCACTAGTGCGACTCGTACTACCGCATTCATCGGCTGGGGAACCAACATGCCGATGCGGCCGCCTCGGTGTTTTCGGCGAATACGCTCAATGGCCGATGTAATGCGTTCATACGCTTCCTTGACAGTTTCGCCTTCCGGCGGGCAAACATCAGTCGGATGCTCCTGAAACTGCCGGTAAACTTTGGGTTGACAACGCTTTACATCGGCGACCAGCTTGCCTTGCCATAATCCGTGATCAACATTGCGCAGACATTCCAACACCTTTGTGCGGCAGCCGTTCAGCTTAGATATTTTGCTTGCCGATTGCGCAGCAGAGTCGCAGGGGGCGACGTAGAGGCAATCGAGCTGCTGCGATGCAAGCTCTTCAGCCAGAGCGGCCGACTGCGCTTCGCCTTGCAGGCTGAGCGGTATGTCCAATGCACCCTTGATCCTACCCTCTTCATCGAAGGTGGTTGAGCCGGGTCGAATTAGCATTACTTCAATCATGCAACGATTACTCGTTTGGGGAAGGAGCTAAGCCGCGAGCGGTGCCGCCGCATCCTCGGGCCGTAGCAGCGAATTTCACCCTGAACCATCAATTCAATTTAGCCAACAGGCCGTCGATGGCCGTACCGTAGTCGGATTGTCCAAATATCGCGGAACCAACGACCATCAATGTGGCGCCTGCATCTGCACAATCCGCGATGGTCGACAGGTTAACCCCACCGTCGACCTCTAGTAGCAAGTGCGGGTGATCGGCGCGGGCAGCTCTCAGCTTATCTAGCGCAACTGGGTTGAATTCTTGACCGCCAAATCCAGCATTGACGCTCATCGGCAGGAATAAATCGCATTTTGCTAAATGTTGCGAAAAGCTTTCGTAGGCGGTATCGGGGTTGGCGGCTAGACCCACGCCGATGCCCGTTTCGCGGATCTGATCCAAGACTTCGTCGACTGGTTCTTCAATCTCGCAATGGATTGTCAGCAAATCTGCTCCTGCATCGACAAACTGCTGAATGTAACGGCTTGGCCGAGAAATCATCAGGTGGACGTCGAGCGGCATTTCGGTCCGCCGACGAAGTCCTGCGACAATTGGCATGCCGTACGTCAAGTTAGGCACGAAATGACCATCCATGACATCCAAATGGAGAGCACGGATACCTGCGGCTTCCAACCGCTCGATTTCGGACGCCAAGTTGCCGAAGTCGCACTGCAGAAGGCTCGGCAACACTAGTTGTGGGGACCCCCGCAACGTTTCCAAGGCACGATTAGCACGTGTATTCATGCGAGCAATCTTGATCTTGCCGGGCAGAAACGCAAGAGCCCTCGTCCTGTTTCTAGCTGCGGATCGTACACCAATAGAGGGGGGGTGATGTGCGAATGTCAGCCAAGTCCCCCTTCCGGGCCTGCAAGGTGGTTGCTGCCACGCTTGCGAGCAACGAAGGTCCGATTTTCATTCAAACAGGAATTTTCAGCTCGTTCCGGGTAACGCCCACAAAGCTGCCACATTCGTGCCTCAGTAGCGAGCCACCACCGAACGACGTGACAAACCACCCTCACTCAGTCGCTTTGGAGATTCGGCATTGCGAGCCTTAGCAAGTAAGGCTGCGGACGGTTCGCACCTGCGGATTGCGCTGCCGCAGGAGATACTTACCTCGACCATAAGTGCGGTCCCTCCCCGAACGCCCGTTCCTAACACCCTTTCCTAACGCCCGTTCCTAACGACCTGACCCTCCCGAGGGTGGATGGGTATGGCACGCTTGCCCCGCAGGCACGAGCGTATCGCTAACAGAGGGCTCCTTGATCTGCCCTGTTTGCCTGATTTACCAGCGGAGCAATCCAAATGACCGTCGGAATCAAGAACATGTGCATTTTCGACAAGGTTTACCTAGTGTGACTCAACTCGATTTCACCTTGCATCCGATACTACCCGCACAACCAGAATTTTGTGCGTGCGCCATGTGCCGGTCAGGATGCAATCCTGCTGGCGTGTGTCCGCTGACCGATGGTCAGCGGTGGCTGCGTGAGTGACTGAACGAGTGAACGATTCACTGGGCGGTCGCTCTTGGGAAAGCAGCTAGTGCCGCGGGGGCGATTCCGTTTGCTACGGTGGAAGGTAGTTATGTCGTTTCTCAATCTCAAGTGGCGTATCTTGGCGCTGGTCGCAGTTGTCGTGACCGGCCCTGTTGCCACAGGCCAAACGTATCATCCGTTTGCTGATCCAATGGACTATGATCCTGATTGGCAATTCTTTGCACCAGTGGACGTGGAATCGCTCACCGAGCTTTCGCCACGCAAGCGGGCAAGCACAGGTTTCTTCGGAACCTACGATCGAACCTACATCTGGATGTCACGTCCAGAACACGAAGACTCCAAGAGTCAGGGCGACTTCGGATGGGGCAATCGGTTTGACTTTGGTTTCATGACCGACGAAGACCACGGATGGTTGTTCAGTCTGCGGCACATGGGTGGCCCTACTTCGTTCAACACGCTAATCCACGAACGTTTGGACCGTGTGAACACTGCAGATACTGGTGATCCACTCAACCCCGTCGTCCCATTTTTCGATGCGAACGATCCGTTCCTTGGCTTCCGAGCCTACCGAGCTCGCCAGAGCTTGAATGTTGCGAGCTTGTCGAACTTCGAGATCAACAAGACGTGGCGCCGCGAGCCCTATCGCTACGGCGGAATCCTTGAACCACTCGTTGGTTTCAAGTACTCAAATCTGCGTGATAGAGCGATCCGCGAAGAGTATGTTATCGTCAACCCGACGACCGAGCAGTTCATCACTAACCACCGTGTCACTGACAACCACATGTTCGGTGGACAGTTGGGTGCTCGTTACTTCACTCACTACAACCGATGGACGCTCTCAGGTGAATTCCGAGCGTTTGGTATGGCTAACTTCCAAAGTAGTGATTTGAGCACTCGTAACTTCCAAACTCAGTATGGAACCGGTGCGACGCCTGGGGCGGTTACCTCCAACACGATTCAAGCCGGTACGGGATTTGTTAGCAACAGCAATGAAGAATTCGTTTTCGGATTTGAAGCTCGTGCCCAAGCGGCCTACCAGGTCACGCGGAGCTTCAACTTGCGATTCGGTCTCGATGTCGTGAATTTCGCGAAGGGAATCTGGCGGGGCAACACCCAAGGCGGCTTGCCTGGCCAGATCCAAGACCAAGATGTTCAGGCGGCTGGTGTCACCTTCGGCCTGAGCCTCAACCGCTAGCAGTCGCTCACTCCGCAAGGAGTTGTGTCAGTCCGCTCGACGGGCTGGCACCTTCGCGACACGCGGTTGTGCTGCAGTCAACCCTTTGAATGCTTCACCTTCCACCATTTCCCGCGAAGCATATTGGCCTAGTCGGATCCGCTCCGACTAGGCCTTTTTTGTGTTTGCAACCTATCCGATAAACATGCGTCGCTTTCTGTGCACGACGCAAACACGCTCAAGATCGGTACGACCGTGAATGGTCGCAGGCGCCATTTGCTCTAGGCAGGGTGTTCGACGAGCATGCTTAGACGTCTCGAAGGCGCAACTTCGTATTCCGGTGAAGAAGCTCAACTGTAAACGGAAGGGCCTGTTCTTGCCGTCCGCTCAAAATGACAGGGTAATTGGGCTTTTTAGTATTCTGCCCGCACGGGAGGTCACTCGGGAGTGTCGAACATCAATAAGCCTGAAGAGAACGACTTGCTAGGCCGGCTGCCGCCGCATCTTCGTGAGCGCACAAGGCGATTGCCCAAAGCTTCCCACGCAGTAGAAGAAGCCGGGGCAACCGGAGAGTTCGTTGTCTACTGGATGGTGTCAGCGGTGCGCCTCGACGAGAATCCAGCCCTGGATGTCGCGCAGTTGCTGGCCGCCGAGTTGGATTTACCGCTGGTTATCTACCATGGGTTGAGCGACCGCTACGCGTATGCCTCCGACCGTCACCACACTTTCATCCTACAAGCAGCGGCAGAAATTCAGAAGGAATGTGCCGAACGCGGTTGGAACTACTTGTTCTATCTGGAGCGTCCAAGCGATCTCGGGGACGGGCCGCGCCCAGCGCCATTGCGGGAACTTGCCAAACGCGCTCAGGTTGTTGTCACTGAAGATATGCCCACGCAGCCGCAACGTGGGTTTGCTAGGTCGCTCGCGCGGACGTTTCGTGACAAGATTTATTTGGTCAATACCAGTTGTGTAGTCGCGCCTCAGTTGGTCGGCAAAGCGCATGATCGCGCGTTTGCTTACCGCGACGCAACGCGCGAATTGTACCAAGAGCGTATTGGCCGGGCTTGGCCAACCCTGGAAAGTCTAGAATCGCGCGGAGACGGTTCGCCGCTGACACGTGCATTCAACATCCAGCAGTTTAGTGATCATCTGACTGATTTGTCCGAGCGTCCGATACACGAGTGGGTCGCTCAATGCGAAATCGATCATACCGTTGGGCCGGTGCTCGACACGCCCGGTGGCAGCCAGGCGGGGTATGAGCGTTGGCGGCGTTTCGTGAAAACCGGTCTGGCTCGGTACGCGCGCCGTAGAAACGATCCGCTCGCTGATGGCGTAAGTCGGATGTCAGCGTACTTGCACTACGGGATGGTCTCGCCAATGCGAATCGCTCGCGAGGCTCAGGAGCTAGCCGCAAATCCAAAGTATCGATCCGGTGCCGAGAAATACTTGGATGAGCTACTAATTTGGCGCGAGCTCGCGTACTGTTTTTGTAGTTACCGCACCGATCACGGCAATTGGTCAGCCCTGCCGAATTGGGCGCGAGAAACAATTCGTCGGCACAGTTCCGACTCAAGATCTTATGAGTACACCTGGGAGCAACTGGCTCGCGCGGAAACTCACGACAGCCTGTGGAACTCCGCCCAACGTTCGCTGTTAATTCATGGTGAACTGCATAACAATGTCCGCATGACCTGGGGCAAAGCGTTCCTGGAGTGGTGCTGTGATCCCGAAGACGCATTTCGCTGGGTGATCGACTTAAACCACCGCTACGCTTTGGATGGTCGCGACCCAGCGTCTTATGGAGGTATTCTCTGGTGTTTCGGTCAGTTTGATCGACCGTTCAAGCCCGAGCGTCCGGTAATTGGCACCATCCGGTCACGGCCGACGACTGAGCACGCCCGCAGACTTGACCTAGATGCTTACGCTGTTCATACCAGCACGCCCAGATTGGCAATGGTACCATCGATTGCAGTTATCGGCGCCGGAATCGCAGGTTGTATCGCGGCCCGGACTTTAGCAGATCATGGACTGCCGGTGCAGATATTTGAGAAGAGTCGGGGGGCAGGCGGGCGAATGGCGACTCGCCGGACTCCGACAGGTGAGTTTGATCATGGGGCCCAGTATTTCACGGCGCGCGATCCGCGTTTTCGCAGATTGGTCGACGACTGGGCGCGACAGGGGGTGGCAGGCCGTTGGAAGGGACGCATCGTTGCTTACGAAGCACCTGGAAGTATGCGGGATTGCCCGGACCAGCACAGGTTTGTTGGCGTTCCGGCGATGAACCGCGTTGCAAAGCACATCGCAGGTGATCTCAATATCGCAACAGAAACTCAGGTTGCGTCAGTCGAGCCATGCAAAGTGGGGAGTGGTGGTGATGCATCCGGTGAGCGATTGCGATTAATCGATGCGCAAGGTAACAGTCTTGGGGAGTTTGATCGAGTCATCGTCACGGCCCCAGCACCGCAGGCGACTGAGATCCTGTCCAAGTTCCCCTCGTTAGTACAGGTGCTTGCGGGCTGCCAACTCAATCCATGCTGGGCCGCGATGCTTGGGTGGCCGGAAGAGCTTGATCTGCCGTTCGACGGCGCGTTTATCAATACCGGTTGGCTAAGCTGGGTAGCGCGAAGCGGTCGAAAGCCGGGCCGTGGTCATGACGGCGAGCATTTAGTCGTTCACGCGAGCGCCGACTGGTCGCGGACGCACTTGGAGGAAACTAAAGAGGACGTCGCCGCCCGAATGCTGCAAGAACTGGAGCAAGTCATCGGCCGCGCCCTACCGGTACCAGAAACCAGTATCGGACATCGCTGGCGATATGCGATCCCCGCGTCTCCGCTTCGCGATCGCTGTGTATCGAATGCCGAG
>DNPC01000508.1 GCA_003501565.1 Planctomycetaceae bacterium
CGATGTTCGTCGATCAAGCGTTCGCGTTCGGAAGCTAACCGCCGCTTTAGTTTCGCGACATCTTCGGCGGTCAGCTGGCAGTACCGCTGCGTAGCAGTGGATGAAAAGAACTCGAGCGCAGTATTGAACTCGAGTTTCAGTGAGGCTGGCCGCAGCTGCGCAAGCTGTTCTTTGGTAAGGATCTGCTCGACGCGAGCTCGTGTAGCGTCATTGACTGAGGCCCAGGCCCGATCTTCGATTTGCTTCACACCAAGAGGTGCGTTTTCTAAGTCGTTTCGGGCTCGAACATAGCTCGCTTCAAACGGTTTTTCCTCGCAGAGTTGCTTTAGCGAAGACAACTGCTCGTCCGACACCGCCAGCATTTCCTGAAGCTGTGAATTTTGGCTCAACGTATTGATAAGCTGCCAGTCGATGGTGCCTGGATAGGCCAACTTGTTGGGAACGCTGATAAGCCCGATTAAAAGGCAAATTACAAAGTGGCTTGCTCGCGGAAGTTGACTGAGCTGCAAGAAGTGCATAGTGCTAGCAGCTCCTTAGTGCGGCTGCGCGACTGAATCCAGGTGCTACTGAGCGGTTTTCTCTAGAGGATCAGCTTGAACAATGAATTCATCAGGATCCACACGCAATTGTTCGTACCAATACTCTTTCGAACGGCTCCCGGCGGGCGCAGTTGGGAATTCAATGTCTTCGTTGACGCTTAACCAGCTAATTTTGACGGTATTAAAATTGGGATTACCGGTTCTTGAAATTGATTCGATGTCTACTAGAACAGGGAGCGAGAGTCCCTTGTAATCCTTCCATTCGAACTTGGTGCGCTCAGCAATACATCTACCCTCGTTTGGCGTGCCGGCACGCACGATGTGCGTTCTGGATACCGAGATTGGTAGCAACGTATCGTTGGCGAAACTCCATTTGTAAGCCAGGGAGAATTGTTTGTTGGGAGTCCGGCGAATGACCACAACATCTGTCTTTGTTGATAGCCTACGGGCCGTAGCCAGATCTTTGAACCCGACTCGGTGAATTCGCCAGGATGCCTCAAATTGTTTGCCGCCGTCGGAAGGATTCGGATAGTTGGGGTACGTTTTCAGGCCAATTTGCTCGAGAAGTGGTATTTGGGACGCAGCGACCGCGTCAAGAAACGTATCGCTTCTGAATGGTGCTACTTTGTCGTCACACCGTTCAAACGAAGTGTTCTTGTCTATTGACTTAACGAAGAGTGTGGTCTTGGTGGGGACCTCGTTCCTGCCTACTACGGTTCGTCGCATGCTTGTTACAGTGACCACTCGCTCACGGTCCAAGTCAACCTTCATTCGGTGGGTCCGTGTGATCTCTGTTAGCGACTCGTCATCCGTGAAAAGGTTCTCTTCAACCAGGATGTCGTACGATCGCCAGGAGTTGTTGGCTTGAAGAAAGTCGACCAAGTCCTTCAGGTCTGAATCACCATAGGTCTTCGAAGACAAAATGGAAATTACACTCAAGAACACCAGCGAAAACGTGGTTATCTGTTCGGGTCTCATAGTTGTTCGCCTTTTTGCCCAAGAGTGTTGCAGGACGCAGTTAGAGATCGGGAGTGTGGTTAGGCAATGCCAATGTCGCCGTAACGCCACCGCCACCAGGTGGTGCCGCTTCCCCGTCACAAGACTCGCCGGTGGGCGTCAGTACCGACTTTCCTGGCTCAGCGTCTTTCCAGCTATTCCATGGTTCGGATTTGCCTACTGTTGTTTGGTCCAAAGTGTCAGTAGACCCTGGGCCGCCTTGTTGGGCTTGCGTCACAAGTCGGCAGATGAGCGACACCACAAAGAAAGTGCTGAGTGCCAGTTTCGTGGTGTTCATTTTCTGCCCGCTAAAATTGCCGATACAACGGACCACAAGGTCTTTCGGTAAATGCGGACTTCAAAACTGATCTCGCCAAGTTCTGGCGGGGAGTCTAGATCGCCGTCAAATTCGATTTCCAGTTTGAGAGTCCCCGGTGCAATTTCGCGATATTTTAGTTTCAGCTTTCGCAAGTCTGTTACTCGGTTTGCCCGAACTTCGTAGTGGATCTTGCGACGTGTGTTGTCAGCATAGCTACTCTGCTCATTGCTACGCTTCGGTGCGTTTGCTTGAAGCCACTGTCCGGAAATTTTGATAGCTGCCGACGCGCGCCAGACCTCTCTGTCTTTGTCCCAGGTTACACGCAGAATGCCGGGGATGACTCTGACGTCTGGTGAAACACGAATCGCGCAATACAGCTCGTCCGTAGCGCCCGACTTAGGATGCGAAATACGAATGGATCCGCTATCCCCATCTTCAAAACCCGGTTCAAGAGTTACCGCAACGCTCCATGAATTGGGTTCTTTGGCTTTTACGATTTGAGACTCTAGGACTCTTAGCGCACCGGATGAGCTGACATTGATGTCCTGCGGGTCGATTGGCGGTGAAAGCGTAATCGGTATCCTGACCTGCTTCGACTTCTCCAGCTCGGAAAGTTCCAGAGTTGCCCCTGACCCTTCGAACGCCAGGACGGCTGCAACATTCATCTCAATTGTTAAGCGGATCCCGCTGGCGCCGCTTTCTTTCGTTGCCAATTGAAGCGCCAAGACCTTCTTAATATCTTCCTCGTTCTCCGTCGAGAAAGTGATCTTCAGTTCTTCTGTACTCGACGGCGCCACAACCGGCGAAGAAACGGTTACTTCAGTGCATTTGCATCCCGTAAACTCGTCTCCAAGAACAATGGGCTGGCCTGACCGGTTACGTAACTTTAAGGTGATCACTCCTTCAGAGTTGTTGGGGACCTCACCCAACTTTATTCTCTGGTGGTGCCGCCCGTAGGGAGGGACGAATAAATCCACCGTTTTCTCGACGGCAAACTGCCGGCTTTCGGAGTCTGGCTCTATTGCTGTTTGGAAAGCGAATAGTGAATCGTTGATCAGTACGATTAGTGCAAGTGCACGAAAGAGAAAACTCAACGTTCCCACCACAAAGATGTCGTTGCAGTTTCGAACAGCTGCAACGCTGCAACCACCGTCTTCTGCCGGGTGGTTCTTTTTTACATCGCCAGAGGGGTGTGTCAAGCTTTTTGTGAGAAACTCGGGAGAGTTTTGCAGTTAGCCGCGGCGGATCTGGGAGCCTTTGAAATTGATTTGGACGCGGTAGATGACCTTTTCTTGAAGCTCAACTTTGCCGGTGTGCGGATCGTAGCGTTCAGGAACCGGCTGAATGTGCTTGTCGACTACTGCGTGATAACCGCGCTCGGAAAAGATGTCGATCAACATCGACAGTGCTAGAGGATTATGAAAAATCGTATCCTCAGTATTCACCTGAGCACGCCCCGAGAGTGCGTGCCGCTGAACAATTGGCATGAACTTGGACTGGATTACATTCACAACGCGAATGAACAAATCGGTGTGCTCAAGTTCATAACTGTCCAGGCGATTGACTAGTTGTTGCCGCGCGTGCAATACGATGTCTTCGGCCAAGGCGATCGGCCGAAGACGATCGAAGGTTCGCGAGTGTAGCTCGAGCGAGCTTTGGTACTGCAGCTCGCGCAAGATGTTGGCTTCTACCTCTTCGATCGGCCCTTCGGCGTTGATGAAGTGGTAGTGATAAATCTCCTTGAGAGATTGCAGGGCACTCCAAGTCTGTTCTTTGAACACGCGGTAGCGGCGGCGTGCGGTATCCGGCTGCAAGTCCGTCGAGCGAATCGGCAGCACGCTGCCTACACCGGTCTCCTCGACCTCGCGGTTATGTTGAGCTATCTGTTCTCCCCGGAGCAGCTGTCTGTCGACACTGGTCTTCTCAGAAACGAAAAGAACCATCGCATGCACCGTCGGGCGGCGGAAGTGAATCGCATGTTCGGTGTCCGCGTAATCCTTGTGCAGGCGATTGACGTTATCCACCAATTGCTTCAAACATTCGACCTGTACCCGTGTCCGTGGGAAACCATCCAGGACCGCGCCATCCCGGAACTCTTCGTTCAGCAACCGCCGGAAAAGGATAGCGATGACCTCTTTGTCGCCGACCATGCCACCTTGATCTTTGATCTTCTGGGCGGCGGGGCTGGTTAGAAGTTCACTAACGACAATTGGCGGGCAAGTCAGTCCGCGAGCTTGCATGACAAATCTAGTATGCGTGCCCTTACCCGAACCCGGTGCACCGCCCAGCAGGATGAGCTCTTTGGGAAACCGCAGCTCCGCGACGCCGTACTCTTCAACCAGCTCTTCCCACACATTCTTGAAAATGAGCTGAGCGTCTTTGATTTCCAGGTCGAGCAGTTGTTGGGGCTCGGGAGCGGGAATGGGGTTGATCATTTAGGCATTCTGGACAAAGGTCGGTTTGGTTTGCATCGTTAGTCTACCGAATTGCCGCGATTTGCGGAGCCGACGGGCGTGAAGTCCTTAGGCGGGTAGCGTCGGATCGACCATTCCATTTTGCTCGAATCCACGAATGCGAAGCAGGCAAGCGTCACACTTTTGACATGGAATTCCGCCAGGTAGCGGGTCGTAACAACTGTTCGTTTTGGAGTAGTCGACGCCCAGCTCGAGTCCCCGGGCAATAATCTGGGCTTTCGTCATATCGATTAGAGGTGTGTGGATTTTCATGCGGGCCGTACCTTCCACGCCGGCTTTGGTGGCCAAGTTGGCCATCCTTTCAAACGCCTCTATGTACTCCGGTCGACAGTCTGGATAACCGCTGTAGTCAAGGGCGTTAACTCCGATGAAGATGTTCGTGCAGTCCAACGTTTCGGCATAGGCAAGCGCCAGCGACAGAAACACGGTATTGCGAGCTGGCACGTATGTCACTGGAATCTCATCCCCAATTTCGTCGGCCGTCTCGTGCTTCGGGACGTCAATGTCACTTGTGAGAGCTGATCCGCCGAATTGGGCTAGATTGACATCGACCAAGACGTGACTACCCACTTGAGCCGCGTTCGCCTGCTCTCGCGCGCATGTCAATTCGTACTCATGGCGCTGGCCGTAACGAAAGCTGATCGCGTGGACGGAAAAGCCCTCGCTTTTGGCGATAGCCAGTGCTGTTGCTGAGTCGAGTCCGCCACTTAATAGTACCAGTGCGGGTTGCATAAAGATTTTTCTCTGGGGGATCGATTGGATTTGCTGCAACCAATTATGTGGCCGAACCAACTCTTCGGGAACCCAGTCCGCCATTGCGACTCCAGCAAGCTTTGGTCGCACGCTTGTTGAGCGGCACCAAGATAGACGGCAGTGTAGGAGCCCGTGTGGATACTAGTGAAGACGCTACTACAGGAAGCAGTCTAGAAGGCAGGGCCAGCTGCTATTCCCGATCAGATTGTTCGAGGTGTCCGGAGCGGTAGATGGCGGTAAGCAGTCTGAGGAGGGCGATCATGCTGACGCCGTAGCCGATCAGACCAAGAAGGCTAAGGTCGCGGATGCCAAGCCAACCCTCGCCAGCAAACAAGATTGGTGGAACCTTGAATGCCAGCAACATGGAAGATCCGAGGAATACGCTGCTAAATAGCATTCCAAGAACCAATCGATTGACCGAAGGCGCCAGTCCCTTATGCGCCAGATGGACATCCAACCGGCCTTCTTGAACTAGCTGCATGACGCCCGAGATTTGGCTGGGCAGCGTCTCAAGCAGGCTTTCCAGTTCAACGTAGATCCGACGCATCCGGTTAAATTGTCGCTTGGGCGAAAACCGTCGTAGCCACATTTTGCGGAAGAACGGTCGCATCACCTCAAGCAAGCTGAACTGTGGCGAAAGCGTCGTGATTGAGCCTTCAAGCGAGATCATCGTCTTGATCAACAGGCTCGTCTGCGGTGGCAATGAGATCTGATGGCGGTGCATAATGTCCGTCACATCGTTTAGCGCGCCGCTGAGATCAAACGACTCCAAAGGTTGTGAGCCGTAAGTTGCGATTAGGTCCGCCACATCGATTGACAGGATTGCATCGTCTAGCTTCGGTGGTGTGTTCCCCACTCGCTTGATCAGAGTCGTGAGCAGACGCGTGTCATTGGACGCGATTGCCAACAACATCCCTTCAATCGTCTCTCGCAGTCGGTCGTCGATGCGTCCGACCATCCCAAAATCAAGCAGCCCGAGCCCAGCAGGCTCGTCGGCGGTAATGATGACGTTGCCGGGATGCGGATCAGCATGGTAGACGCCGTGCG
>DNPC01000366.1 GCA_003501565.1 Planctomycetaceae bacterium
TCACGAAGCACGGGGAGATGCAGAATTCTTGAAACCGGTACGAGACCGGTGAGGCCTCGAGAATTGAGGCCAGAAGAAGGTGGGCGACCTCACCCAGCCCAGCGGGATACGCCCGAGTCCCACGCCGGAAGATGAGGTCAGCCCATGTCTCCTGGACGAGGAAGCTTCCTCGCCTAGTTATTGGGTCAGACTATATCTGGCCCCGTGCGAATGTCCATCGGGAATCGCACTAAATCCTCTTCAAGTTTCGAGGAAATTTTCGGAAAACACAACCGTACAGGGCGAAAGAACCCCTCCGCAGAGTGTAATTCGAACGCATTCCACTCCTTCGAGCGGGAGCGCTCACACTAATTTGGTTAGCATCTAAATTATAGCTCATCGCTGCGAAAATAGGGGACCTGCGCAGCGATTTCTCCATTTATCCAGATGCTGCCATCCACATACCGTCTGGTAAGTTGATTGTTTCAACTACTGCCTTCCCCCCGCCGGAGCGATCCAAGATCAGGAGGGCTGTAATCTTATGTTGCTCGCAGAATGCAACCGCTTCCGCGGGCCCCATAACAAACAGGGCAGTTGCCAATGCGTCGGCAATTGCTGCGCTAGGATGCAAGACGGTTGTGCTCAACAAGCCAGTCGCGGGCTGTCCGGATCGTGGATCGATAATATGGCTATAACGCTGCCCGCGAAAACGGAAGAACTGCTTTCCCGAACCGCTGGTTCCTAGACCAAGGTCGATCAGGTCAAGATTTCCAAGTGTTACATCGGGGTTGAGTGGGTGTTTCAGGGCAATCCTCCACCCGTTGCCAGCCGCGGCGTGCCTACGCCTACCGGCAGCGAGTATCGAACTCTGGCCGCCGTGCATTGCAAAGTCGTGAACCCCACTTTGCCGAAGTTCGAGGGCCGCCAAGTCGAGCGCGAACCCTTTGCCAATGCCACCTGGATTGAGCTTCAACCCGTCGACCCGGAAATGGACTTCACGGGGCGTGGGTGCAAGTGAAAGCTTGTCGGTGCCAACCACCTCAAGCGCGCGAGCAATTTCGTCGTCTTCCGGCTTGCGTCCCTCGCGCCGCGAGAATCCCCAAATTTCAGATAGTTGGCCTGCCGTGATATCGAACGCTCCACCGGTCCACCGATGGATCGCAACTGCCAGTTCAAGTAGCTCAAAGCTATCTGGTTGGAGAGCAATTGGATTGCGAGCAGCGAAACGGTTCGCAGTCGAATAGTCACTACTTGGCTTGTATACGCTAAGCAGTTGTTCAAGCCGCGTTACCTCATCCAGGCAGCTTGCGGCCGATTCAATTCCGGCCGAGTACTGCCCCCGATTCAAAAGCACCTCAAAATCACACGCCATCGCGGATTTCTCGACACTCACAAGAGGTGTGCTCGCCACGTCGCGTGTCGCTACCTCTTCTGCTGTTTTGGCTTCCGCTGCTGGCTCCGTTCTCGTTGCTACTACTGATTGAGCCGTTGGCAATCGGCGAGGTAATTCGAGTCGATTGAGCCAGGCGCTGATGCTAGGTGGGATCACGATGCTGCCAGTTCCAGACTCACAATCGATGTCGCCAAGTGTTCACCCTGTAGCGTTGTTAATCGGCTGATGAACAACCGGTGCTCAAATCAGTTGAGTTTTGCCGGGAACAGCCACGGGGGCCGCTTCCATAGCGCCGTCCCACTGCAAACTTTCGGGGAACAAATCAAGCTTAGATTCGGTCGTCAGGAAGTCCCAGGTCACATTTTCGCCGGTGTACGCCGCGACGCGGCCCATTACAGCGGTCAAGGAACTGGCAGCAGTCTGCTTGAGTTCTACGATCGGCTGGCCAGCTCGAATTGAGTCGATCAGATCTTTGTGCTCTTGCTGGTAAGCCAAACTGATCTTGCCCTCGGATCGCCACACCTCTTCACCGCTTCGGTTGTACTGGATCGCAGGTTTGTTAATCGAGCCGATCAGCATCCTGCCTTCACTTCCATAAATCATGTTGCTGTTGTCATACGCGGTCTTGCCCAGCTGCCGGCACATGAACGAACATACGCGATCTCCAGGGTATACATAGTCGATACCAAAGCTATCCCACAATTCACTGGTTTCTGAACGCTGATGTCGCCCACCTACTCCGTAGGCTTGCTCGGGTGGTCCGCCCATGATCCAGTTGATCGTATCGATGTTGTGAACTGCTTGTTCGGCGATATGATCGCCGCTCAACCACACGTGGTGCATCCAGTTAAAAAGTTGGTATTCGGTATCGCTCATTCCTTCCGCGCGGTCCCGATACCAGATCTGTCCGGTGCAATACCTTGCTTGTGCACTGATGATGTCACCGATCGCACCTTCGTGGATACGATTCACTGCTGCAACGTAATTGGTCTGTCTGCGATACTGAGTACCGGTAACGATGGCCGTGTTGCTTTTGACTGCCAGATCGTGCGCCTCGACATTCTTGCGGTAGCCCGCCGCGTCGATGCAGGTCGGTTTTTCGGCAAATACATGCTTGCCTGCCTGAACCGCTTCCAAAACGTAAGGCGGTCGAAAACCGGGACTGGTCGCAAACATCACCACATCAACCGTGTGGTCATCCAGGATACTTTTGTATCCATCGAGACCGCTGTACATCCGATCATCCGCGACATCCATCTTGTCGCTATACTTCCGTCCGACCAGTTTTCGCGCCGCATCGCAGTTCTTTTGGTAGAGGTCCGCCAGAGCAACAACTTTGACATTTTCGTTGATGCTCAAAGTGTCTTCGAGCGCTCCCCGGCCGCGTCCTCCGCATCCCACAAGTGCTAAGCGAAGCTCACGCTGATCCTGGGCTGCTGCCGCGGACGAATGGACCATAGCCATACCGGTCGTGGCGGCACAGGTGGCTGCAAAATTGCGTCTCGATGTCTCACCCCACCGTTTTTGAGGGGCAGATTCTCCGGTGGCAGATTGTCGCGGTTGATCGGTCATAAGTCGCGCTCGCAATTCAAAGGTGGGGAGGGAGGTAAGAAGGGCCCAGGTATTCTAGTACGACTGGCCTTCGCGCACAGCGCGCCAAAGTGCAGATTTCTGCGGCAGCAAGGCAATTCTGCCTCTTGATTGCCCCCGCAGACCGACAGTGCTGCCCCGAATAGACAGAGGGAAGACAAGGGATAGGAAAGCAGGCAAGCGCACTCCATTCCACGCGTTTGACGCAGCGCTGTCGTAGTCCTGAGGTAGTCCGTTGTTGTGACCTAGCTACAATGCGGTGATACCTGTCAAATCCGCACAGGCTCTTAACCCTGAAACAGGACTATTGGTGGCCACATGAAGGAGCAGCTCAAGGCGTTGTGGCGGGAAACTTGGTGGCTCTGGTGCCTGTTTGTTGCTGGAATTGCATTCATCTCCTACGCCGAAACGCCAGCATTCTTGCTAACACTGGCGATCTTGCCTCCGGTCTACGTCTATTTTGCTTTCATTCGTTTCGACGAAGACGGTGAAAAGGTCTCCGAGAACGGTCAGTAGCAAAGTTGCCGGCGGAGCAGCTTGTAGCAGCCCGCGTTTGCTAGGTTTCACGTGGTGCCGGCCTCAGCTGCACCGCTCGCCCAAACACTTCCTGAAATAGATTGCCACTTTGTCGCAGCGCCAGCTGTTCAAGCGACACATCCTCAACGCCCTGGGCAATGATCACACAACGACGAGAGTCCGTTTCGCATCGAACTTGTTTAATGCGTTGGCTTCGGGAATCGTCCAAGGCGATTGCGATCCGGAGCACCGCGGCTAGCTTAGATACCAAGACACGCTCGCGCCGCGAGAGGTTTGCGTAATTCTCGTGCTGCGGCATCGGGCTACTGCGGCGATGGTACCGCACGACCAGCGAGACCAACAACACGTCGCGTCGGCTCAGTCCGAACAAGTCACTGTTGCGGATCAAGTACATGGCATGCTTGTGGTTTCCACGCACGTTAATGTACAGTCCGATTTCATGAAGCAGCGATGCCAAATGCAAAATCAGTTCAGCTTTCGCATCCAGTCCATGGTACTCTTTCAAACTCTTGAAAAGAGAACGCGATAACACAGCAACATGCCTGGCATGCTGTTCATCAAAGTCAAATCGGCGTCCCAAGCCAACTGCCGAGCGGACGATTTGGCTACGGAAGTTGGCTGTCCACAATTCCCCGGTAGCAAGGTCCTGAATAAGTCCATCGCGCAGGTTCGTATTGGCAATAGCAATACGCTTCTGCTGAAATCCCCTGGCAAGCAATACATAGCTTAGGAGTGCCGGCGCAACAGTTTCCGCTGCTTGGAAATTGAGCCCATATTGAGTCACGACTTCATCGTCACTCATCCGGAGTATCTTGCGCGTGAATTCATTGAGCGCTTCGGCTTCAATGAAAGATAACTCGTTAGGGTCCCAGTCTTCGATAAGGTGGCGTGCTGCAAATCGAACGTCACCGCCGATCGCAATCATGTTCAACGTCCCATCACTCGAAACGTGCTCAAGGATGCGGCCCACCACTCGCAATATTTGGCTCTCCAAAACCGCGCGTCGCTTGGCGGGCAATACGTCCGAATCGTCGAGAACCTCCAGAAGTCGCAGCGTGCCAAGACGATAGTTGTGAGAGAATAGGACGTTGCCGCGTTGTACAACCAACACTTCGGTCGATCCGCCACCCACCTCGATCACCACCGATTTCTTCGATGAGTTGTCGGGATCTTTCTGGAGCAGTGGTTGGATCCCCATGTAGGTGATCCGGTTTACTTCGGCTTCGTCAAGAGGCTGAACCTCGAAACCGGTTGCGACGTAGACGCGGTCGAGGAATGCCAGGCGGTTGGAAGCTTCACGGACAGCGCTAGTTGCGACCACGCGAACTTTGTCCGGCGAATCAATTCCGTATTCATTGAGCAGTTTGCGGTAGCTCTTGAGGACATTGACACACTGCTCGATGGAAACCCGACTAATTCGCCGCTGTGTAAACGTGTCTTTGCCCAGTGTGATCGGCTGCGATAAGCTCTCGATCACCCGCTCGGTCCCCGACGACGAAATCTCCGCAATAGCCATGCGTACACTCGTGGCGCCAATGTCGACGACAGCGACCATTTTGCAGGCGGTTTCGAGTTTCGGCGCGTTCACGGCTGGGGGATTACTGCTGGTTATTAAAGGCTGTCTAAGCAAAGACGGGCTAGATGAAGGATCGCATCATCGTGAATGAGCATCTTGTTCCGGACACCTTATCTTACGGCCTAATGCGATCGACCTTAAGGCCTAGCTTGCTGCAATTGCCGGGCTGAGCGTGATCCCTGATTGGCAACGGCGGCCAAGTTCGTGCGGCGGTATCGCGCGATTGCCCTGTGATCGTTGGGCTGGCAAGCGGTACCCAATAGTATACCGATTTTGAAATTCGGCCCGTCAGGGGCGCTGGTCGGCAATCAGCAACCGCTGGAGGAATAGCTCTAGGCCGAGCGGTAGGGAGAGTCAGGAATGAGAGTTCACTGAGTAGAGTACGCCGGAGTAAGGTATGCCTGAGCAATGTTTCCCGGTGTCCAGCGAGTCAGCCGGGATGGGAGCCTGACGGACATCGGCGGATTTCATCTCAACTGCGTCACTTGGGCAGCAGTATTACTACTTGGCTGCGGTGACAGCGAAGTCGTTGCTTGGCTGTCGACTCTTTAGCGAAAGAACCATCATCCTTCTTGTAGTAAAGGATCGTTCATTTCTTTCATAAGCTGCTCAAGCTTCAACTTCAACTCAGCGAGGCGCGGAGCTTGTGACTTGCTCTCGGCAAGGTCATGCATCTCGTGAGGGTCAGCGGCCACATTGAAAAGGCGGTAGATGTCTCCACCGGGATAGTAAATCAGCTTGTAGTCGCCCTCGCGAATCATCCGCTGCTTATCTTTGATGTATGCACCGTAAATGTGCTCATACTGCACCTGCTTGTCGCCGTTGATGATTGGAAGCAAGCTCTTGAATTCGAAGTGATCGGGCTTCTGAATTCCGGCCCAATCAACGGCCGTTGTGGCGAAATCTTGAATGTAAACAGGTGTTTCGATTTGCTTGCCGGAGGGAATGCCGGGGCCAACAACCAGCAAGGGTGCCTTCATACTGTGCTCGTACATATTTTGCTTGCCGAGTAAACCGTGCTGACCGCACGCTAATCCGTGGTCGGCGGTGAATACGATGTACGTGTTTTCGTCGAGACCATTGGACTTAAGTGACTCAAGGATCCGTCCTATTTGTCGGTCCATGTGAGTGATGAGAGCAAAGTACTCTTGTCGGTGCAGTTTTACCGCGGCTGCGGTGCGCGGCCATGGGGCGAGCTTTTCGTCCCTCAATGATCTGCCAGCCCCCATGATCTTCATGTGAGGGTATTCGGGCAACATGTTCTTTGGCACCTCTATACGATCGACGTCGTACATGTCGATGAACTCGCGCGGCGATTGCCTCGGATCGTGGGGCGCGTTGAATGCCAGGTACATGAAAAACGGTTTCTGGCTACCAGCTGCAATGGTCATGAATTCCTCGGCATCATCGACCAGGACTTCACTCCAATGTTTTCCGCCTTCCCAGAAGCCCCCGATCGATTTGTCCCATGGCGTCCAATCCCCCTTGTCATTGGGACGTTGATAGCTAGCCTGAACGGTCTTCGGCATCCCTGGACGTACGTGCTTTACATGGTCGAACACTTCGTTGGCATCGACCGAGACATGCCACTTGCCACTAAAGAACGTCTCGTAGCCTCCCCGGCTAAGCTGCAGGCTTAACAAACGCCCCGCCTGAGCTTCTTGCTTGAGGCTCTTGTTGGTTTCATGAGCATTCCAAAGAAAACGGCCGGTGTTCATCATTGTGCGGCTGGCTACGCAGATCGCGCCATTCCAGCCACCCATATTGTACGCATTGCGAAACGAAACACCCCGACGCGCGAGTTTGTCCAGATTCGGCGTTAGGACTTCTTCGTTGCCAAGGGCCGCGATCGTGTCGAAGCATTGATCATCGGCAAAGATGAACAAGATGTTGGGCGCGTCGGCAGTAGGGCGACCCGGATCCCGATTGGAAATTGGATCAACGGCAAACGCCCGTCCGGCCGCGAAGACTGCTGTGATTCCCAGTATGCTACAGGCCAAGCGAAACGGGAGGTGCGATAGCGAAGGCATGGTCTCTGTTCTGCAAAACTACGGGTGGAAGAATGCCTGGGAGCTGGGCAAATCGTTAATGGTCAAATGATCCGGCCGCCCAGTATAGACGTTGCAAGGCCACCTTGGGGAAGGTGTGTTGAATTTTCGAATTCGATCGCACCTCCGTTCAAGGCTGCCAGACTACCTTCGCAGCCCATCGGGCTGGATGCCGGAACCGGCCTCGTTGGGCAATCCGCGGCTGACCGCAGCAAGCGCTTTTGTGGGTGGTTGGCATCTGCTAACATGAGAGGACTGCCGAACGCACGGCTTGGTCTTCGATTCTTCGGGCAGTGTGTTTTCGGTGCGATTGATTGCAGCGATTAGCTGGCGGTAGTACTCAGCCATTCGTTGGTCAAGTTCGTCTTGCTCTGTTGCAAATCCATGTTGTCCAGTCGATGCTCGCAGGGATCATTTTGAGTACTAATTCAGCTCGCAAGCGAACAGTCTTCCAACTGATTGCAATGACTCTGTTGTCTTCAGTCGTTGGTTGCGGTGGCTGTCAACGCAAGGAGGAAGAAAAAGAGTCTCGGCAACTCAAGGACAAAAAGGCGTTGGATGTCTTTGAGCTCCAAGCCCTCCCGATCGACCACGAACAAACACTCCTAACGGCCAAGCCTGGTCACTGGTACGAGACTCGCCAAGAATTCAAGTCCAACGATGAAGACTTGCAAGTCGTCGTTGAAGGCACGGTGCACCGGGGCAAATCAGAAGCGAAGGTACCGGGAACAGAATTCCTAAATGCCTACACCCGCCGAACTAGCCTGCCCAAAGGTCAGCTGCGCAGCATCGATTTGCAATTGTACGTTCCACCGGCCGCGGTAGCACAACAGGCCGACGGATTTGAAGCAGAATCTACGGCGTTGCGTCTGCAGACTGAATTGTATTCTTACCCGCTGATGACGCCTCTACTGCCAGCCGCAGATCTGAAGCCGGCTCGCGAATTGAAGCCGCATGAGTTTCAATTCGTTGTCCTGTGCCCTCAAGCCGAGTCTTACGCTCACCTGGGAGCCCTCGACTTAGTACAGTGGATTGGCGAAGACGCACTGGCAAGCGAGCAGACCCGAAGCTACTACGTTACCTTGGCGAAACCTAGGGAAGGCGAGTACCCGCTACCAAAGTCGCTTTTGACGATGACGGCAACTGCTGTGATTCTCTGGGATGCGGTCGACCCCGAAACACTCTCGACCGACCAACGCCTCGCTCTCATCGATTGGTTGCACTGGGGTGGGCAGTTGGTTGTCAGCGGACCGACAAGCTGGTCGCTACTTCAGGATTCGTTCTTGTCACCCTACTTACCGGCTACAGCCTCCAAAGCGAACTACCTGAAAACAGAGGACTTCGCGGAGATCTCTGACAACTTCAAAGTTGAAATTGTCAACAGGCGTGATGGCCCGCGGCTGAACCTGGGCGAAAAACCAATGACCGGTGCTGAATTCACGTTGGCCCCCGATGCAAGCTGGGTGCCAATGACCGGCGAATTGGTAGCTGAGTCTACAGTCGGTCGCGGCCGAGTGGTCATGTCGGCTTTTCCCTTACGTGATCCGCGTATTTACAACTGGCGTTACTACTCCGGGCTTGTGTCGAGTGCCTTTCTGCGGCGTCCACCGCGCATGGCGATGAAGGAACGAAGAGAGCAATGGACACGGCAGACCTGGGCAGCACCTTACACCGGTGGTGAAGCTGATGCGCGGCTAAATTCCAACGTTCGGATCCTGGCTCGTGATTTGGCAGTAACGGCCATGCGCGGGCAAGGGGAGGGCAACTCGCTTGCTCAGTCGCCAGAAACTGCCTCCTCCCGACCAGAAGTTCCCTCCGAAAATCCTTCCGCGGCAGGATCGATCCCCGAGGCGCGCGATAGCGATGCTGCTCCGGTGGGGCAAATTGCACTGAATCTCCCAGATACCACACAGCCGGGCGCCGAATCCGCCGCTTGGAGTCAAGCCGGCGCGAGCTGGAATGACTACTCTGGGATCTCGTATCAGGCAAGTTCGGCACTTACCAGCGCTGCACGAATTTCTCTACCTGAGCGAGCGACGATCCTAAAACTCATTGGCGTCTACCTTTTATTCCTCGTGCCCGTCAACTGGTTGATATTCAAGTTAGCAGGGCGACTTGAGTATGCCTGGATTGCCGCACCAATCCTGGGACTGATTGGAATGGTGGCGGTTACCCGGATCGCCCGTCTTGATATTGGATTTGCCCGTCGCGCCACGGAAATTGGCGTGCTCGAGCTGCACGGAGGGCACGAGCGAGGTCATCTGTCTCGCTACGTTGCGCTATACACTTCGCTCTCAACCAACTACTCCATCAACCTGCCCGAGGATGGTAGCGTGATGCTTCCGCTCAGTGAGCCTGGTGCGAGAAGCCGCAGAACTGGCGGGAATATGAGTCGAATGAAGACGAACTACGGTCGGAGTGAAGGCGTCAACATTTCTCCAATGACCGTTCTCTCGAATTCGACCAAACGCATCCATGCCGAACAAATGGTTACACTCGAAGGACCACTTAGTTTAGGCGCACGAGGTTCGGGCGAGTTAGCGGTAAAGAATGATTCCGGAGTACCGATCAGCAGTGCGCTAGTTGTCCGCCGAACAAGCGCCGGAGACCTTGAAAGTGCTTGGATCGACACCCTACGCAGCGGTGAAGCGGCCACGCTGGCATTTGCAGCCACGACGCCAGATGCCTTGTTTGAAAAGTGGAACCAAGATGTACTGACCCAGCGGATACAGCCCTCGGCAGCCGAATTGCAGGCCAACGATGATTTATGGCTTGGTGGCGTATTAGGCAACATTGTGACCAAATTACCGATCGGCCAAGGACAAATTGTCCTGGTCGGGCTCACGGATGGCGATGTCGGTATGCTAACACTTGAACCTGGACAAGACCAAATGGCCCGTCGCAATGTGATGGTAGCTCATCTGAAAGCTGCAGACTTACCAGCGATAAGGCCCGACCTTTCGTCGATTGACAAGCGAAGCGAGCAGTGATCAAGGGCTTGGCTCGCCAGCGGGCTTAGCGACTCGCATTGCCAAACTCGAACTACTTGGCGAATTCGAATTACTTAGCGAACTCGAATTGCAGCGCAGGCATTTTTGATCCACAGCGACCATTTTTGATTCATAGCGACTCAGGTGAAGCAACATACATGATCGAGATTTTCGACTTTGGGAAGGACTACGGCGAATTCACCGCTGTCGGGTCGCTCAATCTAAAAATCGAAGCCGGCGAGATGTTCGGGTTCATTGGCCCCAACGGTGCCGGAAAAAGCACGACTATTCGCTACCTAGCCACGCTGCTAAAAGCGTCGCGCGGTGACGCGACGGTCAACGGATTTAGCGTGAATACGCATCCCATGGATGTCCGTCGATCCATTGGCTACATGCCCGATGACTTTGGGGTCTACGATGGGATGAAGGTCTGGGAGTTTCTCGACTTCTTTGCGGTCGCCTACAAGATCGGGCGTTCGCAGCGCAAGGCAGTGATCAAGGATGTTTTGGAGCTGCTGGACCTCGGCCATAAACGGGATGATTTCGTCAATGGTCTCTCGCGAGGTATGAAACAACGACTTTGCCTAGCCAAAACCCTCGTTCACGACCCACCGGTTCTGATCCTAGACGAGCCGACCAGCGGCCTGGATCCCCGCGCGCGGATCGAGGTCAAAGCACTCTTAAAGGAGCTGCGAAGGATGGGGAAAACGGTGCTGATTAGCAGTCACATTCTGTCTGAGTTGGCCGATTGCTGTTCATCGATTGGCATCATCGAACGTGGTGAACTGCTGATGCAGGGATCTATCGACAGCGTTTACCGGCAGATTCGACGAAACCGCCAAGTCGATATCCGATTCAACGAGGGCATGGACGCGGGAGTTTCGATACTTCGTAGTCGGCCTGAGCTGCGGGACATCGAAATCGGTGAGTCCCGTGCGCTGGTTGAGCTAGAAGCCGATGATCAGCAGCTCGCCGAAATCATGAAGCAACTCCTCGACGGAGGGGTATCATTACATAGCTTCAATGACAAAGAACCAACTTTAGAGGACGTCT
>DNPC01000042.1 GCA_003501565.1 Planctomycetaceae bacterium
TGCCCACCTTGAGCCTATCGTATGCCGGGTAAAGGGGGCTCGGTTAAGGCCGTTTTGTTGCAAGCGATTGTCATTGTCATACATCAAGTAATACAGGTCCACCAATTCCCCCTTCTTGGGATGATAGGTGAGCCAGCTACCGGCGAGCTGTTGATTTTCATCAGGGCTATTGAAACGCGAAGCATCGGCGGGGACGAATTGTAACCAGAAGGCATCGAAATCCCATTTCTTGCCATGCCGAAACAGCTTGACACCTTGGAATGTGTGACGTTTGTTTGCCCAGGGCAGGGCGGTAATCAACCGTTGTGATCCGTAGGAGATTTCTTGTAGACCGCCTCGTACGTAGACTGGCGCATCGCCGGCGTCAGTGAGCTTCAGATCAACAAACAGGTTCAGGATATCGCTGCGGTCGACATCAAACGGAAGCGGACTCAGCTCTTCGCCGAACACGTCAGCCCAAACGTATTCTCCGTAGATTCTTAGCCAGTCGCTGTACCAGAGGTCTGCGTAAGTCCGAACGTGTGTCAACAAGAAGTCGTTCTGGAGCTCGGTCAAGCGGCTGTTGTTTTCGTGGTGATATCGAGTCCACAGTTGCCCACCGGTGCTCATTAACCAGCAGTCGTTCAGGTGGATTCGTTTCAGTTTCTCGACAAAATTCCTCTCTTGCCAAGGAATCTCGTCGACGAACCTCCAATCTGAATCGAAAAACGGCCAGAAGTTGATTGCCACTGGCGAGTGCCCGGATTTCGGTGGTCCTTTAAGTTGCTGATCCGTCAGAACATGCCAAATCGAATAGTAGGCCGGTCCTTTCAGGTTGGGAGCTGGAAAATTTCCGGGTCGAGCCATGGGCTGGATCGTCTCGGGGTACTTCGACCAGTCCAATAAACAACCGTTGCAACAAGTGCGGCAGCCGCTCTTTTTGCTTGGCGGAGCAGTGCCGGAAGGGGAGTTTTGGCAATCGCAAGTCTTGCTGCCAAGTGCATCGGGGTGCAGATCACGGAGACGAAACACAAGTTCGCCAGAGGCCGCCTGTACGGCTTCTTCACCTGCTATTGCTCTACTGGTGACATCACTTAGCTGAAAATGAGTTCCAGGAGCTGGATTCGACGGGGCTTGGGCCGACGAGGTGTGGTGTACGGTTAGCAAAAGTGCAAAGGACAAGAGCCCTACAGCGATCCTTTGAGCCTGCGGTTGCATCGTAAAGTCCTCTGCATCTTGGGGGGCTTCGATTTCACCGCAGCCGTGAAGAGATTTTTCTCCGTAATTGGAAGGGTGTACAAATCCCTATTCGGACTAGGAGTAAGGACTTGATTCGTAGAATCCATTTAAGCGTCAGAGTTGACCCAAGATACCGATATTACGCAGACAACCTGTTTGACGTTTCCTTGCGTCAATTCAGGATCACACGCACGGCTTGTTTGAAGATCATTGAGCGCGCACGAGAGAATCAGATTTGTCCAAACCGCCCGCAAACTCTGCGTCGGAGGGAAGAGTCATAGCTGGCCGAATTCCCATGAATACGAAGCTAAAGTCCGGAGCAGTCCCCATGCGAAACGCAGAGCGCGCCAGGTAGGGCATTACTCCCCAACACCCGCCTCGCAATACACGCACTTTCCCAGTGGGACTACCTGTGTAGTCGGTAGGAACCGGATTGGGGTACTTGGCCCGTCGGTCATAGGTCCATTCGAATAGATTACCATGCATGTCGAACAGCCCTCTAAGATTCGGCTTGCGCGTCTTCGGAAGGTGGATGTCTTTTCGAGAGTTGATTCCAAGCCACGCATACTCGGCCAGCAGAGCCTCATCACTCCCATGCCCGAATGGAGTTCTCGCACCCGCCCTACATGCGACTTCCCACTCGGCCTCGGTAGGTAATCGCAGTCCGCGGCGTTCTTGATGGATCAGCCAAGCTTCGCTGGAATTACTCGCGTCTTCGCCCGCCCCCGATTTCATTTCGCTACCGTTCGTAGAAGCGATAGTGTGAGGCTGCTGATCCTCCGGAATTCCCAACTGTTCATTCATCGATCGGCAGAAGTCAACTGCGTCGTACCACATGAGACCCGGCGCCGGATCTACGTCGTTAGAAGCTTGATAGATGCGCATGAGCTTTGCGTGGTCAGGTTTGAAACTCTTTACTTCGCGGTGATAGACTTCACGGTCCAAGATTGCAAATGGGCGTGAAATCTCGGTTGGATGCCTGCTTTCAAACGCTTCAAATTCAAGCGGCGCTTCGTCTCCGGGAGAACCGTACTCGTTCAATAATGCTCGTTCGAGTGGATCGTCTTCGGACGAGATATCATGTTCGCCAGGAATCGCTCCAACGTCAAACTTCCCTGGCTTGAAAACGACGAATGTAAGGAAAGTCTCACCAGCGTTCCGAGGCAGTTCAAGCTTCTTAACGAACCATTCTCGCTGTGGTGAGTACTCACGTTCGGTTCGATCAATCGCCACGATTTCTTTGGTTCTTTGCCATTTGTAAAGCACCCAACGTGCTGCGCCATGCACTGCTGAACTGGGATCATCGCGATACAAACTGACAATTTGCTGACTCAAACGCTCTTTTTCAGCTCCAAATTTCGAAAGCTCGTACTCCCCAAGTGCGAGTAGCAAAGCATGGCGAATCGTGGCGTTTTGCTGGAGCTGTGTGCTGGCTTGGACTTTGTCGAAGCACTCTAGGAGCAGAGACGCTTCCACTTTTCTGGAAACACAACCATGTATGAATTGAGTAATAGATTCCGGATCGTCTTGTATTTCTAGGGATGTAAGTGCAAGTTCAGGTTCATTCAATCGCAAAAGCGTGATTCCGGCATTCGCCCGCCTTTTTCCATGGCGGATCCTCTCGGCCTCCGGCAGGCCATTGGGGGGATTTTCACTTGCTACCCTTGAAAGGAATGCGACGACGGCGTTCCTATACTCTCGACTAGGATTGTCGAGCACTGGATCGAACACTATTTGATACTGCTGGGGAGTTGCTGAGACTAGCATGCTGGCCATTTGCTCAGGGCTGTTGCTCTCAAAATGGGCGAGGAGGACGGCTGCATTCTGGCCCAAGAGTTGTGAGCCCGCAGCTAGAAAGGTGTTGCGCCAAAACACGCTGCACTCTGGTGCGATATCACGAAAATTCGTTGCCCAATCTCGATCGTTTGATAAGTTTTCAACAAGGTGTTTCGACAGAAACTCGAAATCGCTGTCGCGCCATTTATTGGAGTCCGGGTACAGACTCGCTAGTGCCAGGCCGGTGCGGAATCGTAACGCATCTGTCTCTGGTGGGCTTTGATGCAGCTTTTTCCACATCAAGTCCTCGATTTCATCTCGATGTGGCTCTAAAGCTTCAATAATGCCGCGGACGTACTCGGACTTGGCTGTCACCAAGTCGTTAAGGAGATAGGCGGCCTGCCCTTTGTCGCGACTTGCGAGTGCAAGGCGAACGTTCAGGAGTTTCTGAGGGTCCCCCGGTGAATCGGGAGCACCAGCGAACTGTTCAAGCAGACTCCATGTTCCAGGCACTATGCTAGCGGACGCAATGCGGTCTTGAATGTTGCCCGCATCCGCCAGCGTGATACGATCGAACGCTGAGGCGGACCTGTTTTTTCCGCTTTGCCACTGCAGATACCCCAGGACCACTCCCAGGAACATGCCGACGCAGGCTGCCACGGAAAGCCCGGTACGATGTCGGCGTGCGAATTTTTGCAAGCGGTACACAGTCGATGGCGAACGCGCTACAACAGGTTCATGGTCCAGGAATCGTTGAACGTCGTCTGCGAAAGCACTTGCT
>DNPC01000709.1 GCA_003501565.1 Planctomycetaceae bacterium
GGGGAGGTGGTGGTTCGCCTGGCACCGATTGGCCGACGAACCAATGCTCCTCATCTCGGTCAATGCGAATGACAGGGTTCGGAGCGAGTGCCGAGGTCTCAAGATTCTTTGCGGGGCCTACAGCAACAAATGGTTCCGACAAGTTCGCTCGATAGCCTAGCGTCAATTGTTGGTCAGCGATTCGCACAACTTGAATCACACCGTCAGTTGCCACGTCATACCAGATTTCGAGCGAGCTCCCATTGGCTACCTGAACACGCACACTGATCCCGTAATGATCAGGATCTGGCAACGAATTCCGCGCTTCTTCAATCGAAACACGTGCGGTGCTTAACACTTGCAGCATCCCCGCTTCGTCGCCGCTGAGTGAAGCGCGAGCGACGCCTTGCCAATCTGCAATCGATTGCCCCAGGTACAGCGGTCGCGTCGCATCCAAACGTTGACTCTCTTCAAACTGTCGCACCGGATCACCCGAACGGTTGACGACAAGACCAACTGCCACCGCGAGCAATAGAATCGCGGCAGCAACAATCAGCAGACCGACTCCCAGAAAGTTTCTTGGCGATTTTCCCAGAAATTTCCCCGGTGATTTACCTTGAGATCTCCCCAGTGAGTTTCGCGTCTTCCTGACCTCTTTCGAATCGACGGCCTCACCCAAGCCAACCTGCGAATCGGGGGTTGCCTCGCGTTGAAGAGCACCTGCAGCCGTAAGATCGGCATTTGCACTGTTGCCATTTGTGTCTAAGTCGGTCAGCAGACAGCGAATATCTGACTGCAATTCGGCATAGTTTGCATGGCGATCTGCAGGAACCGGTTCGAGCATACGCGCGATCAGCACTTTTGTGCCGTCCGACACACTTGCAGGCAAGCCCTCAATCGGTGCAGGCATTTGTGCCATCTTCTTGCCGAGAACATTCAACGCTCTTAACTCGGCCCACGGTGCCTTGCCAGCCAACATGTGAAAGACAGTTGCCCCCAGAGCGTAGATGTCCGCCTGGAAGTCGACGTTAGCAGCCGAGTCAACTTGTTCCGGTGCCATGTAATGCGGTGTACCCAGCGTGATGCCTTCGAGCGTGATCCGGGTGTCACGCGATTCATCTTCTGCTTCAATCAAACGCGCCAAACCAAAGTCCGTCACTTTGACAAGCGGAACGCTGGGCAATGGATGCGAGCTTTCGACCGGATCACTGATTAGCAGATTGCTGGGTTTGATATCCCGGTGGACTATGTTGAATTTTTTGGCGTGAGCGAGTGCCTCGGCCACTTGAAGTGCGATCTGCCAAGCCGCGGTTTCGTCGAGCTGGCCTCGCTCGGACACATAGTTGTCAAGGTCTTTGCCGTGCACCAATTCCATCGCGAGATAAATGCGGTCTTTCGTCGTGCCAGCATTGAACGCCGTTACGATGTTGGGGTGTTGAAGCTTGGCAACAACCTTGGCTTCCTGCTCAAACCGCACGGTCGCTTTAGCACGCGTCTCGGCTTGCATTTCCGATATGCTAATCGTCTTTAGCGCGACGATTCGATCGAGCCCCGCCTGCCGGGCTCGGTAGATGAAGCCGGATCCACCACGACCCAACACGCCTTCAACCGTGTAGCCGTCGGCAACACTGTTTGGTTTCAGCAGCCCATCAATCGCTTCGGTTTCAGCGGCGGTCATCTCCCCCATTTGCAAACATAGATTCTTTGCCGTTGCGTTGTTGCCTTGAAGCGCAAACGCAACCTTTTGAGCCCCGGCGTCGGAGAGCAGGCCCTCTTGGACGGCCAAATGCAGGAATTTATCGTCGGGCATTGAAGGCTAAAGTGTATCGAGCTGGTTTAGAATTGCCTTGACCGAAGGACGGTCCGTCCGGTTCGCTCCGACGTAGGAAAAAACTAAGTTCCCTACTTTATCGATGATGAAGGTGGAGGGTTTAGCTAGATCGGCTTCGATCTCCAACAGGCCCACGGCTTTCAAATCTGGATCCAGCAAGACCGGCCACTTCACCGCTGCGATGTCCGCCTTCTCCAAGTCCACTTTCGTCACAGCGGCGGCGAAGTTATCGAGATGTTCTACGGATCCCGGGTAAACGATTAGAACCTTCGTATCACGCTCGATAAAGTTGTCGTAGTTTGCGACCAGTTGTGATATCTGCATTGAGCAGAATGGGCAGATCATTCCGCCTGAGTAGCCGCGGGTAAAAACGAGAACGACGCTTGATTTGCCAATGTAGTTGTCCAGCTTGACCTCTTGGTCTGCCTCACCAAGGAAGAAGCTGAGATCACGTATTTGCATCGGCGGTTCAGCGTTTGATTTGACGTCATCTTTGAATAACGACAACGGGTCACCGCCCATGGTTAGGGTCTTGGCGATTTCTTCATCAGACAAACCGCTATCCATCAGCATCCGCTTTTTCATTTGCAGCTGAGCGACCGTCAGGCCCATTTGTTTAGCCATCGCCTCAAATTCGGCGTCAGCTGCCTGATCAGTGTCGGCTGCCTTTTCAGTGTCCGGTGAATCTGAGACGCTTACTTCGCCTTCCCCGTAAGATTCCGGGGCGTCCCCGTTCGAGTCGGGCGGTGCCGTGCGTTTGCACCCAAGTGCAGCCATGAGAATGAGCAGCAAAATAGCGCGTTGGTGCATGATGATAGAACCCAATTTGTTGAGGATTTGGCCTTGCCCAGCATGGTATACCTGCAGAACGGCGAATCAATCCTTTAAGAGTAAGGAAGTTGCTTACTTTTGCAACGAATGTTAGGCATTTCACACTAAAGCGCGGGGTAGCTAGCCAGTAGAATTCAAGTGCAAACCTTTGTTCTGCAATACCCGGGGTCTAAGCGGTCCACCCGACTGCGTGGTTCGGTATTCGTCAACGGCATTCTTGCTTTTCCCGCGATACGGCGATTGAAACGGAATTCGGTATAATCAAACAGAGCGTTACCAGGACGCCACCAATCCGCGGGAAGGACCGAGTCCACCTGAGTATGACATTGTTGCGTGGTTAACGAGCTTTCTTTCGGCCCACTTATGCGGATGATGGGCAATTGCGAAAGGAGCCGTTATGGCCAAGCGACATCTTCCCGTGCGCCCGAATCTCTCACAGCTTAAATCTCAGGCAAAAGATCTCCTGCGGGACTTTCGCGAGAGGCTTGCCGACGCAGTTGAGGAATTCAGAGAATTCCATCCAGAGATACAAGACTCAGGCGAGGTAAAACTTGCTGACGCACAACTTGTGTTGGCGCGTTCGTATGGGGTTCGCTCGTGGCCCCGGCTCGTACAAGCTTGCCGAATGATCGACGCGATACACAAGAATGATCTAGCGGCGATACAAGATTTGATTACCAGCCATCCTGATCTGTTGCACGAAGATGCTCGTGGCGTACGAGGCAACTGGGGTCCGCCGATGTCGTACGCGGCAAACCTTGGGCGAGACGAGATCATTCAGATGCTTGCAAGAGCTGGTGCGAAAGACGTCCAGCATGCGTTTGACCATGCTTGTCTTCAAGGCCAGGTCGAAACCGCTCGGTGGCTATTCGAGCATGGCGCGAGTTTGGAACGCGGGATTGTGATGGGAGCATGCGAGACGCAAAACGCGGCCGGTCTGGAGCTTCTCCTTGAGCTTGGAGCAGAACTATGTGATGCGGAAGGTAACCAGATGGCAGCAGTCGCAATGCTACTGGAGACTTACTGTCGGAACCCGCACGGCAAACATCGATGCCTTGAGTTGGTCGAAAGCCAAGGAATTGATTTGCCCGAAACTCCAGTGATGGCGCTTCATCGCGGCCGAGTCGATCTGATTGATGCGTTCGTGCGGCGTGACCCAGATGTGCTACACAAGACGTTCACGTATCGTGAAATCTATCCATTGGAAATGGGGTGTCATGAGGATGAGTCGCTCGGCCTGCACGGGACGACGATCGATGGCACAACACTGCTTCACATGTGTGTCGACTTTGACGAAATGGAAATCGCAAGTTGGCTACTGGACAACGGAGCAGACGCAAACGCGACGGCGCAAGTCGACGCAGCCGGATATGGGGGCCATACGCCACTGTTCAACGCTGTGGTTTCGCAGGCCAATACCTGCGGACGTCAGCAGGATGCCTCGATGACGAAACTGCTGCTCAGCCACGGCGCAGACCCAACGATGAGAGCTTCACTTCGCAAACGCCTTAGGTTTGTAGAAGACGAATCGGAGCACTTCTACCAAGACGTCACTCCACTATCCTATGGACAAGCTTTCCACGAAAAGCGGTGGACAAGCCGCGCCGCAATGCAGCTTCTTGCCGAGGCGATGGACAACCGATAACCGATAGCACGGTACGAGTTGATTGCCCTTAGATAGAGGACTCGTTCGACCATCTGAAAAGTGGGCAGGGACCTTTTATGCGTTTGGACTCAATCGACTAATGAAATGTGAAGTCGGGATCTGGAGCGATCTTGATAACTGGATTCAGCGATGCGGAAACTCTGGTAAGACCGATCTAGCCGGGGTAACATCAGGTGAAATCAACGCCAGTAAGCGCGGATTACACGACGGCGGAACATACGCCACACTCAGTTTGCCAGACTCCGATGAATCACGTTCCACTCGAAATTCGTCAGCCATCGGAAACAACGCTGGACGAACTACGCCCACCCTCTGCGGACTATCCATATTTTGAAATTGCCCGTCGATCACCATTGGATCCCGAGAACGGTGGACTAGCCAGCCGGGCCAGTTGGCTGGCCGATGCCTGCATGCTGTCCTACGGTGACGCAGATTTCATCGAGACAGCTTTTGCGAAATCCCCACTACCGACGCAGGGCTGGCAGTTAGGCTGGTTAGGTGAACGGACCAAGTTCAGCGGCATTGTTCTTACCCATACCCGGCAGATCGTCATCGCGTTCCGCGGAACACGCATCGAATCGCATCAGTTGCTTGAGGGAGCCGAACTCTTCCTGCTCAATCCGGATGACTTTCGAATCGACGGCCAGTTCTTAAAGGCGTCCGGGCCGCTGGGCGGGAAAGTCCACCAAGGCTTTCTGAGCGCCTACGAAGCGCTGCAGCCCGCAGTCCAGCAGTCGCTCGCTAAGGTTGCGGAAGACCATCAATTTTGGCTGACCGGCCACAGCCTCGGCGGTGCCCTCGCGACGCTCGCTGCTGTCGATCTGCACGGGCGGCACTCTAACAAGCTGTTCTCATTTGGAAGCCCTCGGGTGGGCGACGAAACCTTTGCCGCGCATCTGGCGGACCGAGAACATTTCAGATTCGTGAATGCAGCGGACTGGGTGTCTCAAGTGCCTCCCGACTGGTTGGGCTATGCTCACTCGGGAACGATGATTCCGCTGGGCTCCGAAAAAGAAGTGTCTTTAAAACAACAGCTGTTAGACTCCATTTCCGGTATCGCGGACGTCTTCAAGACGTTGGCGAGAGAACGCACAATCGATATGGGCGACTGGGAAGTCACCGTCCGGGGATTGGTAGACCATGCACCGGTGCGCTATGCCAACGAACTGTGGAACCGCGCCGTGACGGAGTTCGCCGCATCCGCTAGCTTACCCTTAGGGAATTCGGAAGACCGACAAGTCGACACTTGAGCAGTTCGACGTCTGCAACTTGTTGTCTACGCTGCTGCGGCGCAAGGCAGTAGAGACGGGCCGCTTTGCAACCAGCAGTGGTACACTGGCTATCGTGTTGCCAAAGCTGTCAATAGATTTCGGCTAGACGATAAACAACTTGCCGGACGTATCGCCAAATTGGCTGCGACGCACCGATCTAGATTTCTCGTTGAAGGATCACTTATGAAATTCGCGACACCGTTTCGCTGTCTTCTACTGGTGTTTACAACAGTCTCGTCATCCAGTGCCGACAACAATTGGTCACAATGGCGGGGATCGTTGAATAGCGGAGTCTCGGAATCTGGCACTCCACCAGTGACATGGAGCGAAACCGAAAACATCAAATGGAAGGTAGCCATCGACGGAAACGGCACTTCCACTCCGATCGTTTGGGAGGACTCCGTCTTTTTGCTTACCGCGATAAAAACCGATGAAAAAGACGCTTCGATTCCGGATCCTAAAGATCAGCCAAAGACGAACTTTTTCGACGTGAAACGTCCCAATGCGGTCCACGAGTTTGTCGTCATCTGCCTTGACCGAAACACGGGAAAGGAACGATGGCGAGACGTTGCAACGCGAAAGATACCCCACGAAGGTGCCCATCACGACAACGATTTCGCCTCGGCTTCGCCGACAACCGACGGTGAGCGGTTGTATTGCTGGTTCGG
>DNPC01000630.1 GCA_003501565.1 Planctomycetaceae bacterium
GATTAAGGAGCATCCCGACTTAGCTCGATCGCTTCATGAGGAACTTCAGCGCTGGTCAAACGAACTCGAGCCTGCCGGCCTTCCAGACGGCGGGCAGCTCCGTGAACAGGGTTGGTACGAATTCTACTTTCCGGAGACGCCGCGCGCCCGCTAGGCCCAGGTCGCTAGGCCCACGACGCCGTATTTGGTCGCCGTCTTTGACCGGCGGTATTATTGCTTTTTGACTTTTGGCAATTTCCCGGCGGGTCGGACTTCGTGTCCCGTTTGCTTTTTCAGTGCATCGCCAAGTTCCCAGCGTTTGATGTCAGCCAAACGAGTCAGCATCGCAACGACCTCCGGATGTTCTGCTGCGACATCTTGGCTTTCTGATATGTCTTCATCCAGGTTGTAGAGCTCTAGGCCGCATGTTTTTTGGATGTAGGGACCGGGCTGACCGCCCTTGCCGGGTTCGCCTTTGAGGCTCCGATAGGAGTGCGGAAAGTGCAATTTCCACTTGCCGCTTCGCACCGCGTGAAGCCCACGTGACCAGTAATAGTAGTAGGCCTGGTGTGGGCTAACAGCACCATCAGCACCGCTTAGCAGTGGCCATATGTTCTTTCCATCGATCTTCTTTTCAGGGAGAGCGGCGCCTGCCACTGCTGCAATCGTTGGTAAAACATCGATCGTTCCTGCAACTTCATCACATGTCGTTCCGGCGGGGATTCGGCCGGGCCAGTTGAAGATCGTCGGTTCGCGTTGGCCGCCTTCCCAAGCGGTACCTTTGCCTTCGCGTAGTGGCTGGGCACTGCCAGCATGGTCACCGTAGGACAACCAAGGGCCATTGTCAGAGGTGAAGATAACAAGTGTGTTTTCGCTAAGCCCTTTCTCATTGAGCTTTGCAACGACTTCACCGACGCTCCAATCAATTTCGGCGATCACATCATGGAACAACCCCCGGCCGGTCTTGCCGTTGTATCGCTTTGAAACGTACAGCGGCACGTGTGGCATGCTAAATGGCATGTACAGAAAGAAAGGATCGTCACCCGCAGAATCAATGAACTCCAGTGCGTGCTCGGTAGCCCATTCCGTTAGGTGCTCTTGATCCTCGGCGGTTACGTTGTCGTTGATGATCGTCTCATCTTCGAACAAGGGCAGGGCAGGGAACGCTTTGCTGGTCGGATGATACGGCCACATGTCATTTGAGTAGGGCAGGCCATGGTAGCGATCAAAACCATGGCGCGTTGGTAACCCATCGCCACGGTCTCCCAAGTGCCATTTTCCGAAGATCGCAGTCTTGTATCCGAGCGGCTTTAAGACCTCTGCAATCGTCTCCTCTTCGGGATTCAGGCATGTCGTTGAGTTCGGCCCAAGAGCTCCCAATATGCCTACACGGACGTTGTAACAACCCGTCAGTAGAGAGCATCGTGATGCACTACAGACGGCTTGCGAAGCGTAGAAACTGGTCATCCGCACGCCGCCAGATGCGAGCTTGTCTAGATTGGGCGTCACCATTGACTCGCCACCAAAGCAGTGCAGATCGGCGTACCCGAGATCGTCGGCGAAAAAGAGCACTACGTTGGGTCGGGAAGGCTGTTCTTGGGCAGGAGACAATCTTGCTGATAGACAACTAGTGAGCATGACTGTTGCGAGAACCAGCCGTACTTTGAAACGAAAATAGGGAATGAATGTAGTGCTCATCGAGGAGTTCCTTTTGCGAGGCAGCGTTCGCCAGAAGTCAACTTTCCAGGCTGTCGGCAGCGTATTCGTTGATTGCAATCCGCTAAGGTATCAGATTGGCATCACCTCGTGGTCAATTGAGATACTCGATCCGAGCGTTGTCACTTGACTACCGATGGTACCGTTGCCAACATGGACGGCAGAGTCACTGGCAGGCGGCCGGTGGGAGAAAATGTAGCCAGGTGCCTTCGTCCGGGCATTGTCCTACTAGGCTGAGCGGCTTCGATTGCAAACAAGTTGAAACTACTATGATTCCCCCCAGTCCTGCTTGCGCCATGTTTCGCGTTTGGCCTCTAGCAATGGCCAACCGCTTGGTCCTTTGTTGGTTAAGCGTTCTAGGTCTGTGGGCAGCACTGACGGAAACTCTGCACGCGCAGATCGAACTACCAACCGCACCTATCAGCCAGGCTGGTGCATGGAAGAGCGCGCAGCTTGCTTCGATCCAATCTCAATTGAAGAGTGTAAAGGGTAGCTCGCTCGAACCCGAGCTTCAAAGTCAACGTCGTTGGCTGACGGCTTGGCAGCCAGCTGGGATGTCAAAGGCGCCTTTATGGGAGCCCCCCAAAGCACTGGCGGCTCAAGAACCATGGAAAGAACCAGAGCTCGATCCCAGCGGCAAGGCGAGTGAGCTTCGAAAACGATTGCTTGGCAAAGAAGCCAAACCTACCAAGGCCGACACGGATGCTCTCGAGCGAGCTATCAACGCGTCCCCTGAGGATCTGGGACTCCGGCAACTCTACCTACACTGGATAGATCAGTATAAGTTTCGAAAGTTGTACCAAGACGACATTCGAAATGCAGCCCAGGCGCTGATCGACTTGATCGCCAAACGCGGCGTTCCCAAGACGGGTGAAACAGCGACTAAGCTGGTGACGGCCAGACGTTTCGCGCTTTACCGCAAAGTCCGGGCAATTGCCTACAGAGACCTGCCAGAAGTTACAGGCAATCGGCCGATCAAGTCACCTAAAGAATATGACAAGTTGTTGCGAGGGGCGTTCGCAGATCTCATTGCTGATGCAGGACGTGGGCGGCAGGAATTTATCCTGATTGAAATTAGGATGCTCCGACGCGACGCGCTGCTTGGAAGTGCTTTAGCGCTTCTGGAAGATTACGGGAGTGTGCTGGAACCTAAATGGTTACTCAAGAAGCGACGTGACATCCTTGGCGAGCTCGGGTGGTCTTTCCCAGGCAGTGAAGCAGCCAAGTTGTATGCGCCGTTTGAATCCGATCAGTCGGTGACTCGCTAGCACGCTCCACTTCGCTGCCTGCGAAAAAAAGGCACCTGCCATCAAGTGCTCTTGGTCGCGATATTGTCAGCTAGCCGGTCTTTCGATTAGATTTAATCGCAACCATCCGAACTGGCGTTGTCAGATTTGACGAGTTTCGTATCATCTGATGTGCAGCGGGTGCGACAATCCGCCCGATGTTAGAAGACAACTTGAAAAGCTCATACTCCCGCCGCAACTAGCTTGCCGCGGGATTATTTTAGAACACCGCTTGTGAAAATATTCACAAAGTCCGTTTGTGGCCTCTCGCCCCACGCCTGGAAGGTGTTCGTAGTTAGTCCAACGGAATCCTGATACACGAGACGATTATGGTCGAGAGGTTTGAGATTGGTCGGGGCCTTGATTTGCCGATCGGCGGCGAGCCGTCAAGTGATGTCGAGGTGAAAGAGGTCAGCCAGGTCGCCTTGGTGGCAGACGACTACATTGGCATGCGGCCAACGCTGCTGGTCGGTGAGGGCGATCAGGTTCAGCTCGGGCAGCCGATCTTCGAAGACAAGAAAACCGAGGGGGTTATCTACACGTCCCCGGCTTCGGGGCGAGTCCATTCGATCAACCGGGGCGAAAAGCGTCGTTTCCTCTCGTTGATCATCGACAAGGACGGCGACCAACAAAGCGTCGAATTCAAGTCTCATGATCAAGGCCAGATTGCCAATCTAGGACGCGATGCGATCGTCAAGCAGCTGGTGCAGTCAGGACTCTGGACCTGCATCCGGAATCGGCCGTTTTCGCGAGTTCCCTCGCCCTCGGCCACGCCAGCTGCGATTTTCGTCAACGCAATGGACTCCAATCCACTTGCGGTTAATCCGGCGACGGTAATCGAGGAGTCTTCCGAAGCGTTCCTAGCGGGCGTGGAACTTTTGTCGAAGCTGACCGAAGGCCCCACCTACCTGGCCAGGCGCCCTAATTCCGGTATTCCCGGCGATACAATTCGCGGCCTTCAGATAGCAGAATTTGATGGTCCGCACCCTGCTGGCTTGGTGGGGACTCACATGCATTTCCTCAAGCCTGCATCGCTTGAGCGTGTCAACTGGTATGTGAATTATCAAGACGCCATAGCAATTGGCAACTTGTTTTTAACCGGCCGACTAGACCTGAGCCGCGTGATCTCCTTGGGTGGTCCTTCGGTTACCAAACCGAGAATCGTGAGGACTCAAGTCGGTGCCTCGCTTGCACAGATCACTGACGGTGAACTGAACGAGGGCGACCATCGGATCGTTTCCGGCTCCGTTCTGTGCGGGCGAAATGCTGAGTCCCCTACGGATTACTTAGGTCGATTCCACTTGCAGGTTTCGTGTCTTGAAGAAGGGCACAAACGAGAATTCCTGGGCTGGCAAATGCCTGGCTTCAACCGTTACTCCGTAACGCGGGCGTTCGCCGGAGCTTGGGCTGGACCAGACAAGTTTTCTCTTACGACCAGCACAGGTGGCAGCGAACGGGCGATGGTACCCATCGGTAGCTACGAGAAAGTAATGCCGCTGGACCTGCTGCCGACTTTGTTGCTTCGATCGCTGATCTCCCGAGACACGACCACAGCCCAAGAACTTGGCTGCCTAGAACTTGACGAAGAAGATCTGGGCCTTTGTACATTCGTTTGCCCTGGCAAATACGAATACGGTGAAATTCTGCGTGACAACCTTCTAACGATTGAGAAAGAGGGCTAGGCGTTCCATGAAATTTTTGCGTGACCAGCTCGACAAAATGCACCCGCTGTTTGACAAGGGTGGCAAACTTGAAAAGCTGTATCCTCTGTATGAAGCTGCCGACACGTTCCTGTACACACCTGGGATGGTCGCCAAAGGTTTGACGCACGTCCGTGATTCGCTGGATTTGAAACGGATGATGACGATGGTCGTCATTGCGTTGATTCCCTGTGTATTCATGGCGATGTGGAATACGGGTTTACAGGCCAACCGTGCAATCCAATCGATTGTCGACGCGGGTCTCGAGCCAGCCTACGATTGGCACCACACGATTCAGGCGGCAATCGGCCTAGGTCACGATCCTGGGAATTTCCTGGATAACTTGATTTACGGTGCGACGTTTTTCTTGCCTATCTATATCGTTTGCATGGCCGCAGGGGGCACTTGCGAAGTCATCTTTAGCTGTATCCGAGGTCACGAGGTCAACGAGGGATTCCTTGTCACCGGCCTCCTGTTCCCACTGACCTTGCCACCCGATATTCCACTGTGGCAAGTCGCGATCGGCATTATGTTCGGTGTAGTCGTTGGTAAGGAAATTTTTGGCGGCACCGGACGGAACTTCATGAATCCCGCACTTACCGCGCGTGCCTTCCTCTACTTTGCATACGCCGGGCAAATCTCCGGTGACAAGGTGTGGACAGCTGCCAAGGTAGCTAGCGAAGGCGGGGTGGACGGATACTCCGGTGCAACCGCGCTTGGTCAACTTGCGGCGGTGACGCCCAAAACGATGACCGAGATGGGATACGACTCGCCCCTAGAAGCGTTGAACAACGTACCCACCACAGCCAGCATTGCGACTGGCGAGGCGGGCATGACACTCGATTGGATGAGTTCATTCCTCGGGACCATCCCAGGTTCCATGGGCGAGACCAGCACGCTTGCTTGTTTGATCGGCGCTGCAATTTTGATCGCAGCCGGTATCGGCTCGTGGCGGATCATGTCGGGCTGCGTGATTGGGGCCCTCGCGTTTTCGGCACTGCTCTACATGGTCGGTAGCAACACCAACTACATGTTTCACATTCCGCCATGGTGGCACTTGGTGATCGGTGGTTTCGCGTTTGGAACTGTGTTCATGGCGACGGACCCTGTTAGTGCTTCGATGACCGAAACCGGCAAGTGGTTCTATGGTGGTTTGATTGGTGCAATGACGATCTTGATTCGTGCAATTAACCCGGCGTTTCCCGAAGGGATCATGCTCGCGATTCTGTTCGGCAACGTTTTCGCTCCGTTGATCGATTACTTTGTCGTGCAAGCCAACATAAAGCGGAGGACTCTGCGTTATGCCCAATAAGGACTCCATAACAAACACCTTTATCGTATCCCTCGTTTTGTGCGTAGTCTGCTCACTGGTAGTCAGTGGCGCAGCTGTATCGTTGCGAGGAATTCAGGATCAGAACAAGCTGATCGACCGTTACCGCAACATTGTGGCCGCTTCGGGAATCTCGGAGAAACCGGTCAAAGACTTGACAGGAGCTGAGGTCGAAGAGCTGTTTAAGTCACGTTTCACGAAAGAGCTGCTGGACCTGAGCACCGGTGAATACGTCGAAGACCCAGACGAAAACTATGAGCCTAAGGAAGCGGCGAAGAACGAAGAGTTCAACGTCGATATCACCGGCTACGACATCGGTTTGGCCAAGCGAGAACCAAAGACTTGGGTTTACTTGGTTAAGGACGACAGCGGGAGCGTCGAACAAGTCGTGTTGCCCGTCTACGGCATGGGGCTTTGGTCAACCCTCTACGGCTATGTCGCGGTCGATAGCGACTTCCGAACCGTTAAGGGACTAACCTACTACGAACATGCGGAAACACCGGGACTGGGTGGTGAAGTCGACAATCCGCTCTGGAAAGAGAAATGGGTAGGAAAGCAGATCTGGGCTGAGGGTCAACCTCGAATCGACGACAATTTACGAGTTGGCGTTGCAAAGGGCGGACCACCGGCTGGCATGGAAGACTACATGGTCGATGGCCTATCCGGAGCGACCATTACCAGTCGCGGCGTTGATTCAATGCTCAAATACTGGTTTAGCGATGAAGGTTTCGGCCCCTATGTGCGGAAACTTGCATCGGATGGCGGCGCCGCCGGAAAAGACGAGGCCACAACCGTCAGTGGAGATGAAGAAGCCACCAATGAAGAATCCACTTCGGAAGAGGCCAACGCGGAAGAGGATGAATCCGACGAATCCGCCACGGACGACACCGAAGTAACTCAACCGAATAACGACAGCGAAACCTCTGAACAGAAGGGAGAATCGGATGGCGGCTCCGAAGGCTAAAGAAGTCCTGCTTAAGCCGATCTTCGACGATAACCCGATCGGTTTGCAGGTCCTAGGTATTTGTTCGGCTTTAGCCGTAACTACCCAAATGACAGCATCACTGGTGATGAGTATCGCAGTGATCTTGGTCACCGGCTGTGCCAGTGCATCAGTCAGCTTGATCCGACACCGAATCCCGAGCAGCATTCGTATCATCGTGCAGATGGTTGTAATCGCTTCTCTGGTTATTTTGGTCGATCAAGTCCTCAAAGCGTTCATGTTTGAGACCAGCAAAACGCTCAGCGTGTTTGTGGGGCTCATTATCACCAATTGCATCGTCATGGGCCGCGCTGAAGGCTTTGCAATGAAGAATGATGTCAAGATGAGCTTCTTGGACGGGGTTGGCAACGGACTCGGCTACAGCTTCATCCTGATGACCGTGGCATTCTTCCGAGAGTTGTTTGGCTCTGGAAAATTATTCGGCTTCTCGGTCCTCAGTCCGATAACCGAAGGCGGATGGTACAACCCGAATGGAATGATGCTGCTTTCCCCAAGTGCTTTCTTCATCATCGGTGTGATCATCTGGATCGTTCGTACCTTCAAACCAGAACAAGTCGAGGAGGCCTAGGCGATGGAACATTATCTCAGCTTGTTTATGAAGGCAGTCTTTGTCGAGAACCTGGCACTCAGCTTGTTTCTCGGAATGTGCACCTTTCTAGCCGTTTCGAAAAGCGTCAAGACAGCCCTCGGGCTGGGCGTCGCAGTTATCGTCGTCCAAGCGTTGACGATCCCGATCAACAACTTGATTTATACGAACGTCCTCAAGAAAGGCGCTCTCGTCCCGTGGCTGGGCAGCGAATATGCCCAGACAGACCTGACGTTCCTAAAGTTAATTACGTTCATCGGTGTGATCGCAGCCAGCGTTCAAATTTTGGAAATGGTCCTCGATCGTTTCTTCCCGCCGCTTTACAACGCACTTGGTATCTTCCTTCCACTGATCACTGTGAACTGTGCCATTCTTGGCGGTTCACTCCTGATGGAACAGCGTGACTTTGACCTAGCCGAAAGCATCGTGTTCGGCGTTGGTTCTGGCTTCGGCTGGGGGCTGGCCTTGGTTGCATTGGCCGCCGTCCGCGAAAAGATGCGTTACAGCGACATTCCCGCTGGCCTGCGAGGTTTAGGAATCACCTTTATCACGGTTGGATTAATTGCGATGGCCTTCATGGCCTTCTCCGGAATCCAACTTTAGCAGGCTTAAATACGATTCAACTGTCCGATTCAAGAGCATGTTCTAGGACATTGGTATAATGGAAGTAATCCTCGGCGTAGCTGTTTTCACCGTTGTTGTGGTCGTTTTAGTGACGGTCATTCTGCTGGCAAAGAAGGCCTTTGTGCCGTCCGGTCCCGTCGCGTTGGAAATTAATGGTTCCAAGACGGTCGAAGTACCCGCTGGCGGAAAGCTACTTGGTTGTTTGGCCGAAGAAGGCATATTCGTTTCCAGTGCCTGCGGTGGTGGTGGAACGTGTGCACAGTGCTTGGTCAAAGTCCACGATGGTGGCGGTGACATTCTGGAAACAGAAAAATCACACATCAACAACAAGGAAGCTAAGGAGGGTTACCGACTGAGCTGCCAAGTTGCTGTAAAGCAAGACATGAAGATCGAGGTACCGCCCGAGGTATTTGAGACCAAGAAGTGGGAGTGCACGGTTCGATCCAATCGCAACGTGGCCACCTTCATCAAAGAACTCGTGCTTGAACTCCCCGAGGGAGAAGAGGTCGGGTTTAAGTCCGGTGGCTATATCCAAATCGAATGCCCGCCGCACACCGTCCATTACAAAGACTTTAAAATCGAAGACGAGTTCCACGAAGACTGGGATACCTACAACGTTTGGCGATACACTTCGGTTGTTGATGAGCCTGTAGTTCGGGCGTACTCGATGGCAAATTATCCGGGCGAGAAGGGCATCATTATGCTCAACGTCCGGGTTGCTTCTCCGCCGCCTCGCGCTCCAGAAGACACACCACCCGGCAAGATGAGCTCTTATATCTTTGGACTCGAGCCCGGTGACAAGGTAACGATCAGCGGACCTTATGGTGAGTTCTTCATCAAGGACACCGAAAACGAAATGGTGTACATCGGCGGTGGAGCTGGTATGGCGCCACTTCGAAGCCACATCTTCGAGCTCTTTAAGAATCGAAAAACCGACCGGAAAGTCTCCTACTGGTATGGTGGTCGTAGTTCTCGCGAACTGTTCTACATCGATCACTTCCGTAGTATTGAAAAGGACTTCCCCAACTTTAAATTCAACATTGCTCTTTCGGAGCCAAAAGAAGAAGACAACTGGGACGGCTACGTAGGGTTCATCCACCAAGTCGTACTTCAGAATTACTTGGCAGATCATCCAGCTCCAGAAGACATTGAATATTACCTGTGCGGCCCACCGATGATGAACTCAGCGGTGTTCAAGATGCTCGACGATCTAGGCGTTGAACCTGAAAACATCGCCTTCGATGATTTTGGCGGGTAGCGCTGATTGATCTCGATTAAGCGTAAGCCAAACGTGGGCACGTGGAGTTCTTGAATCGCGGGCTGGCTGATGTCGCTTAAACGAATCGGTGGCTTTAGAGACAAGTCCGTCGGAAGGCTGCTCTCCTGAAGAAAGGTCGCACACGTGTTACTGCAGTCGAGCTCAGCACTACGCGTGGTCTTGCTCGCTGCGGTCGCTCTCACGATCAGTGGCTGTTCGCAGCCCTCTACGAAAATAGATGTTCCCGTCGCTCAGATGCTGCGCGGACGAACGATGGGTACCACTTATGTCGTTAAATTTATGACGACCGCTGATGGTCCCAGTAGCGAGGAAGTCGAAAAGGCCGTTAACTCAGTTCTCGAGTCGGTCAATGCGCAGATGTCAACTTACATCGCCTCGAGTGAAATTTCGCGGTTCAACACATCGCAGTCTACCGACTGGTTTGCAGTTTCCAGCGAGACTGCCGAAGTCGCTCAGCTCGCAAAAGACATTCATTCCCAAACCTCGGGGGCATTTGATATCACGGTGGCGCCGCTAGTTGATCTTTGGGGATTTGGCCCGAGCCGAAATCAAGCTGGCCCGCCGAGTGAATCTCGAATCGAAGAGCTACTGGAGCGCAGTAGCGACCAACTTGAAATCCGGCTTTCCCCACCCGCACTTCGCAAGCAGTCACCGCAACTCCGGATCGACATGAGCGCGATTGCCAAAGGTCACGGCGTTGACCGAATCGCAGAGAAACTAAACGAACTTGGCGTTTCGTCGTACTTCGTGGAAGTTGGCGGCGAAATCCGTGCAGCCGGTAGTAAGGAGCAGGGCACACCGTGGCGGGCGGGAATCGAACGACCGCTCGAAGATGGGCGCGACTTAATGACCGCCGTGGACTTAGCTGATGATGCCCTCGCAACTAGTGGCAACTATCGGAACTTTTACTTGCATAAGGGAGCGAAATACTGGCATACGATAGACCCTCGAACTG
>DNPC01000209.1:0-498 GCA_003501565.1 Planctomycetaceae bacterium
GGACACGTCGCACGCCGGCCGACATTCGTTCCCGCGCCATGCCGGCCACCTGACCAAAAAAACGCTGAAACAACTGTCGCACAGACTCCTGATCGCCCGCTTTCACGGCCGCCAGAATGACTGAAACTGATTCATCCAAGATGTTGCCCGCTCTAAGTCTGCTGTGTCAGACACCAATCGTACCGCACACGCAAGCGAATGCCAGCCGAGTCGCCTCTCAGGGAACGCAGTGCAGCGGCGCAGTCGGCTCCACTGATCAGGCCAGGCGGGGTGGGTTGCGATGCGGGTTTCAACGCCGGCATCTGTGCACCGCAGTTGGCTGGCGGGGTTGTCGTTCTGCAGCCGGGCTCCGGCTGACGCAGCTGCGAAGTCGACCAGCTGTCTGCCAGATCGAATCGACGGCCACAAGGTGTCCTTTTGAGGTGTGTCCCAGCGAGCATCAAGTGCGGCGATGCGTTTCGCTAATCAAAAGCAATACCCCCGGCGAGATTCGAACTC
>DNPC01000209.1:556-4952 GCA_003501565.1 Planctomycetaceae bacterium
TACCCCCGGCGAGATTCGAACTCACGACCTTCGGATTAGGAATCCAGACAAGGCGTGTAACCAGGGTTCAGACAGGCTTCACACAGCTGCATTTACAGGCCAAACAAAGTGGCGTTTGAGCTTGTATGTAAGACTCAAACGCCAAAGAGGTGAATTGGGAGGTGAATGGAGACGTGGTTTAGTCCGGCTCGTGCGCAGCTCAGCTCTAGTTGTCGCGCAAACGTCGCATGTCTCTATGGAAGACATAAACGTAGCTCTTGAGCCTGCTATAGTGTTTTCGAATGAATTCCGAGTGCCCTTTAATCCTCATGCTTTGAGGCCGGTCATCATGGTCGATGTCCACGAAGCCGAGCCGTTCGTCCCTCCAAATAATTTTCCCGTTGAGGGATGATTTGATCTGAAGCTGCACGTAAACATCCCAGTCGCTGTGTCTTGAGCGATTTTCAATCACGCCAAAGTACTCATAGTCACCAGTTGACCAGACCTTGATTCGGCTGTTGTCCTTGAACATGAGCGGGCTCCACCAATGTTGCTCCCACCGCTGATGGAAATGCTCGATTCCACCCTCAGATTGTCCTTCATCGAAAATCCCTGGGCTAACGTCATCGAAAATTGAGCCTTCAGAGTTGATCGCGTGGATGGCAATTTCGCGAATCTGTTCATCCGTGTAATCCTCAAGGTCTTCAGGTCGTCGTTTCATTGTTGTCCTCAATGATGGCGGAGTGGGCGTTTATCGCAGAATCAATGCTAGACGATGCGCGACAGGAAGTCATTCAAGATGGGAATGAAGCCACGTGATCAGTTTTTCAGTGGTGCAGAGTCGGAACCGGCTTGGATTACCGAGGAGGTGTCGGATTTCGTGAACGAGTTGCGCCGGGTGCGACCACGGCATTGGCAAGAAACTTGAAAAATTGAATCTAAATCGCGGTTCTTCAATCCTCTGATTCCAATCTGATAAAAACACAAATTCGTTCGAAAGTGGTTGTTTCCTCCGAGAAACAGGCCACTTTTTTCTTTGCGCTCACCCCCGGTCGGCAGCCAAAAGTGAGCTGATTGGCCCCCAAAACGGCCCATTGATTCAATCAATGTTTGTAAGGGTAGAGGCATGTGAAAATGAGCGACAAACAAACCAACTTGGGTGTGATTCAGGGCGACAGCGTTTACCCGTTGTCCGTCTTTCAGAAGCTCACTGGGCTTGGTTCCCACGCTGTTCGGCAGGCACGAAAGAAGGGCCTGCGGATGCGTGATGTTGGTAACCGCTCTTACATCCTCGGCAATGACTTCTATCGATTCCTCGATAGTCAACCACAAGAGGATGAGGTTAACAGTGAATCGTGAGACACACATAAGGATTGCGGTCCTACTCAACTCACTCCTATTGAGTCCGCTCAATCGTGACGAGCATCCGGGTGGACACATCAGGTGAATACACCGTTCTGATGATCGCCGCCGAGAATGAAAAGGGTGGGAGGGATCGCGAATACCCGATCACGCCAGACTTCGAAGACTTTCTTCTGAGCACTCCTGAATCTGAACGGGCCGGATGGGTCTTTACCCCTGCCCTGCACCGAGGTCCAACGCGACGCGTCGATAGTGTGTCAAAGCTGCTCGTCAGGCTGGGCGAGAAGGGGAATGTCAAAGTCGACGAAAGAGCGGACGGCGATGGCGAAAGGAAGGTAGTCTTCGCCTCAGCCCATGATCTGCGGCGAGCGTTTGGCCACCGCTGGGCAAAGAAGGTCATGCCCATGGTTCTTAAGGAGTTGATGCGCCATGAGTCGGTGACGACGACTGAGAAGTACTACGTTGGCGTTCAAGCTCAGGAAACAGCCAGACACCTTCGTGAGACGCAAACTCGCGGCAAAAAGGTGAATGCGGAGGTGAATAGGCCGAGAGCCGACAGCGAAAACAGCCCTGAAACCCTGTAAAAAGCAGTACCCCCGGCGAGATTCGAACTCACGACCTTCGGATTAGGAATCCTCGGGATTATTTACGCAGGGTTCCGACAACAGCCCCTGAATTGTTGAAAGGCCCGGTAGGGAGCCTCGAATCTGTCGTTTTTAAGGCGTTTTCGGAACCCTGCGTATCTGTGCGTCTGACAGAAATGTTAGCGCTTTTGTTAGCGCTTTCAGTTTCGCAGCTCTCGATTTAGACGGCGGGTGCGTTCGATCAGAGTCTTCGTTGACGGAGGCCGTCAGCCGGACTCCCATGGGCGTCATAAAGCTGCTGTGATGTCTTGCCTGACACCTCGATATCGCGGCTGCGGGCGACCTTAACCAGCTCGTCGCGGGTGTCTGATCTGGCCCACGATTTGCGGCCCCAGACGTACCGCAGATGATCACCGGCGCGGTCGACAGGCATCGCCTGAAGATCTCTCGACTAGACGCCTGGGATCGTCTGAGACGCCCGTTGGGTCATCAGCAGGAAGTCTATCTTTGCTGAAAGATCTGAATTCAAGCACCCAGCAGGCCTGCGAATCGCCCGTGATCTCCCGGGGGCGTCACGAGCGCGAGAGGGCCCCGTTGACGCGATGAAAACGAATTCGCGACACAGTGTGTCGCGTTGAGGCTGAGGGCCCTCAGACGCGCGCTGAGCGCCTCTGGCGTTGCCTGGCATCCGAGAGACGAAAAAACCCGCTGCTATGCCCGGCAGCGGGTCCAAGGAACAGAGGCAAGGGACTGCCTCGGGCGGGTTCCATCCCGCGTTTATGTCATCGACGGCGTTTAGTAGCTGCTGAAGAAAACATGGGCCGAATAGCGCCCCATGCGTGCTCCGAAGATGGCGGCATCAAGTGAGCGTATTAGCGCACATCGAAGTGACGCCAGTTATTCTTGCGGGCAAATCGACGCGAACCGTCTTGTGGGTGAAGATCCGCTGAACGACGTGAACGTTTTGTCGGGTGGCAGTGCTGCTGGCTATGCTGCAGACCTGACACGCTGAGTACACTGAAGTTCGGCCGGAGTACCAAGGAGAGCCTCAGTAAATTCCTAAACGGGAACGGTGATCATGTGGGTGACATTGAGAATCGGAGCAAGAGTCGGCGTGCTGTGCGCGGTCGTGGGTGCTGCTGTCTCTCAATTGCAATACCTCGGAATCACCGTGCCATGGGGTGGTGTTGCCGCACAGCCTCCCGGGATCGGCGTTGCGCTGTTGCCTGGTGCTGACCAGGGCTGGAAAATTAACATTGTCCCAAGGAATGAGGAGCAGGATAAGCTTATCGAACAGGCCTATAGCGGCGAGCTCTTCCCGGCAGCATCAACTGGAGGGGAGGCTACGTCGTCTTCTTCACTGGAAGGCGAGCTGGCATTAGCATCGGATTCCGCCATTGGTTCGTCATTATCACCTTCATCTCTCTCAACATCTTCGTGTTGTGGCGGGCCAAAAGACGGAGGGCTCGAACATGCGAAGACTGATGCCTCTGGCTGTAGTGCTTTGCCTGCGTGTGATGTTCGCTGCCACGGTGACCGTGTGGATTTGGGCACAGTTTAAAGCCTTCGTGGCTTTGAACACGATTGGGTATGCCCAAGTCACAGCCCTTGGTATTGAGCTGGTCAAGACTCCTTGTCAATTGTCATTCTGGCTTCTTGAACGTACTCCCATGTGGGACCTGCACGGCGAGAGTGCCTTCAATCGATCGAAGATGCCCACATTTACAACTTGCACTGGTGTTATGGCAGAACGGTTACCGCCGAAGTCGAATGCGGTTCGCTTTCGCGTCGCAATTCGTCACTGGACATTGGTCGGGATAGCTTTGGTGGCCAACGTCCTTCATTGGCTATACCACCGACGAAAACGAAAGGATATCCTATGCGGGGATTGATGAGCCTGGCCTTTCGAATTACGGCCAACGTTCTGTTGTCCCTGACGATCTCCGTGTGGGCTGTCACCCGTTTTCAATATATTGATATCGAAGCAAAGCGGATACTCATTGAACTCGCGTCGCCGGGAGTGGCCGTGACTGTTGGTGACTGGAACGAAAGGCTGAGCATCCGTACCCGTCAACGCACCGCAGAGATGGATGTCATATTATCAACGGGCTTCGACTACCGCGGACAACGAGCGCCATTGTATGAATGTGCGAGGTGGTTTCCAGGCGGCTGGTTGTGCAAAAGCCGCAATGGCAACCTACTGGTCATCAAACATTCCGCATTGATTGGCTGCGCGGCGATGTTGAACGTCGTTGTTTATGGGCTGTGGTGGCGACGCAGACGGAGGACAGCCGCGGATGACTGACCTGACCAAACTCACGGGCAAAGAACTACTGACGTTGCTGGACACCGCGTCGGTTCGCTTCGATGACATCACGGTGGCGCTGCAGCAAGACACGTTTGCGGCGATGGCAATGAACGCGTTGACAACAGATGAAGATATCGTCGCAGGCGTCCGGTCAATGATTTCG
>DNPC01000523.1 GCA_003501565.1 Planctomycetaceae bacterium
CGACGCTGCCACCGGCAGCGTCGACCAACGTTGGTGCGATATCTGCGTACTGTACCAATGCGTCGGTCGTAGTGCCTGCCTCGACATGGCCAGGCCAGCGCGCAATCAGGGCCGTATGCAATCCCGTGTCAAAATTGGTCCACTTACACCCAGGAAATTGTGCGCCTTGTTCAGAAGTAAACAACACCAGTGTGTTGCTCGATTTCCCGGATGTATCAAGCAGCTCTAGCAAGTCTCCAACTTGCGAGTCCATGTAGGTAATTTCCGCCAAGTACGCTGCAAAATCGCTACGTGTACGAGGCGTATCCGCCACGTAAGCAGGAAGCTCCAATTCGTCGGTCGGGTATGCGGCTGGATCTCCCATGACCCACGGAACGTGCGGTTCAACCAAAGCGGCTACCAAACAGAACGGCTGGGCGGAGTTGCGGCTGATGAACTCTTCGACACCTTCCAAGCTATGTTCACACGTCGGCGTGCGCACACAATTCTTTTCAAAGCCGGTAACGTACTCAAACGGGAATGCACTCGAGGGTTTCACGTGCAGCTTGCCGGACAGTCCAACGCGATAACCAAGATCGCCCAGGTAATGCGGCAAGCTAGTTGCAGAAGAGCGAGAGGCGGAGTGGTTCCATGCACAACCGTTGTTCAGCGGATACTGCCCACTGAACAACTCGGCGCGGCAGGGCTGACACATCGCCGAGCACAAATACGCTCTGTTGAACTTCCGGCCCTGCTTGGCAAGACGGTCGATGTTGGGAGTCTTTGCATTCTTCCCTCCGTATGCCGGTAGGTCGCTGAAGGTGCAATCATCAGCCATAATAATCAAGATATTTGGACGATCCCCCGACGCGTCGTGCAGTTCGTTTGCGTTTACTGGCGGCAATGCAAATAGTGAAAACGCCACCAGCCAAAGTGCCACATGCACAAAGCTCGTTCGTCTAAAGGGGGTGTCATTCTGATGCATGATGAGCCAAGGATGTATGGTGAGCCACGAAAGTTAAGTTCTGGAAACGGCCGGACCGCACAGTTTAGCAGGTCTTTGGCACTGCCGTCGGCACTGGCGAATCATGCCGTAATTCTTGCAATCGCTAAGCTTGATGAGCCCGACGACGGTTGGACAGAACTTTCGCTTTGCGGCAGCAGGCTAGCGGTGCTCAAACGTCGCAGCAATCAGGCCCGCCAGATGCAACGCTGCCATCTCGGTTCGCAGGATGCTTTTGCCTAGGCTGACCGCCTGCCACCCAGAATTTACGAGCTGTTCGATTTCCGCCTCGGTGAAGCCTCCTTCTGGCCCAATCGCAAAATCGATTTCACGCAAGAGCGTCTCTTGATTTTGCGATTGTCCGTCGAGCCAGTCCTTCACACGCAGCGATTCGCCGTAGGGATGTGCAACCAGTCGGGCACTGGGTAAGGGCGCGTCGTTGCTAGCGGTTGTGTTTGATAGCGACTCAGCTGTTTGCGAAGCGCCAACCGACATTACAACATTGCGACCACACTGCTTGGCTGACTCGACCGCATAGCGCTGAAGGCGTTCTGAGCTTGCCGGTTTAACTACGCTCCGCTTGGTAAGCAAAGGATGGAGATGGGAGACCCCAAGCTGAGACAGTCCGTCTACTAAGACACGCTGCCGATCGCCCTTGGGGACGGACACGAAGGCCCGCAATTGGAACCCCAGTTCGCGGTCTGTATCGATCCGTTCTTCGATCAATAATTCGAGCGATCGCTTATCAACCTGCAAAATCTGACAAAGTGCCTCTCCGCCTTTCCCATCAAAAGCCATCAACGAGTCGCCGACGCCCAGTCGGAGCACGGTTGCTGCGTGCCGGACCTCAGGTCCATCGAGCGAGAACTGGCCGCAGAGCGGTAGCTGAGGGGTGAAAATTCTTGGTGCGGCCATAAGCTGTCTTTCTTCGGAGGGCAGGGGGATCTAGGCCCACCGAAAAGGTCGGCGATGCTAGCATTGGCGTCAAGCCGTGCGGGATGGGAGGATGTTGATTGGGCGAATCGACCAGGAGGGTTGCGGCTGCCTGTTCGGACTCTAGTTCGACCCAGCGCTACGTCGACTCTCGTAGTGTTGCGTGCCCTGTGAGCACTTTGGCAAGCCGAGCGATGGATGCACCGAAGGTAAGTTCCGATGACCTACTGGCGTTACTGGCAGCTAAACGCTGCCCCATTTACCGATGACTCTCCACACAATTTCTATCAGGGCGGGAGTGTCCAGGAGGCGCTTGCGCGGATCGAATTCTTGATTGGACACAACCGCCAGGTTGGGACACTCGTTGGCGACAGCGGAAGTGGCAAGAGTGCACTCCTTCGCTTTGTGGGAACAGTTCCTGCACTTTCACCGCAAGCTCCGAATGTGCAGTGGCTGTATACATCGATGCTCGGCAAGGGAGAAGGCGAGCTGGTCGGGGAGATTGCGAGCCGCCTTTCTGGACGCCGTTGGGGCGGAAACTCGCTGGATGCTTGGCGAGAACTCTGCGACTACTTTGTTGCCGCAGAACGGGAAGACCTGCGAGTAGCTCTGTTGGTTGATGATGTGGAAAGCGCCAGCGCGGGCGCCGAAGTTGACCTGCAGCGTTTGCTCTCAAAACCCTTCTCTATGACCCTCATCCTGGCGGTGCAAACGCAGCTGATAAAGGCCATCGGAGGGGGCTTGATCGAGCGGTCGGAATTACAGATCGAATTGCCTTCTTGGCCAGAGTCACAGACTGCGGAATTCCTTGCGACCGTGACACGCAGCCTTGGACGCGCTGAACCTGTCTTTACCGATCGGGCGATCAGCCAGATCCAGCAACTCAGCCAAGGCAACCCGCGACGCATCATCCAGCTGACCGATTTGGCGCTCGTTGCGGGAGCAGTTTCACAGGCAGACTTCGTCGATGTCGACTGCATCGAACAAGTTGCATGGGAATTGCCAAACAACGTGGCTGCCTAACATTTGAAACCCGCCGCAAACAACCGCAAGGGCAACGCAGCTGCCATATCAGGCGTTTTTGGGCAACCCGACCGACTCTAAGCCAGCCGCCGGCGCGGCTCTCTTGCGTGGCCAACTAGCGTGAGCGCTTCTCGCCGGTAGTGTTTCGAAGGCGAAGA
>DNPC01000396.1 GCA_003501565.1 Planctomycetaceae bacterium
GGCCCAGCCACGGCCTGCGCGAAAAATGGGCCACATCACAGTGCTTGATGAGACCAGCAGCGAGGCAGCCATAACAGCCAAGGAAGTTCGGGATGAGCTGCAGGAGCCGACGGCCGAAGAATAATCTAGCGAATCCACTCCGTTGAATGGTCTTTCTCTGTCCTTGGAGCTTGAGCCGCGTTTTCGAATCTGGGCAGAGAGTCTTATACCGCGCAAGTCTCTGCACTGGACGCCGGCTTGACCTGATTCCACGGCATCTTGGCCAGCATCATGCCCATGCCGCAGGTATCGGTTACTCCTGCAAACACCAAGCCTGCTCCAATGAATCCAGACAACCAGACAAACCAAGGACTGACGAAAACGCTCAGCAGAACACCGAGGAGAACCAGTGAGCCAGCTGCGATGCGGACCTGACGCTCAAGAGACATGACCTTCTTGCCTCGCAAAACTGGTAGTCCGGCTGCATCCCAAGCTTGCGTGCCCCCATCCACACTTATTGGGTCAGCCATGCCTGCCTGTTGGAGTTGTTTGCAAGCTTGAGCGGAACGGCTTCCGCTTTTGCAGATTAGTAGCACAGTGGTGTCGTCTTGGCTGGCTGCTTTGCACAGGGCGGAAAACTCATCGGATCCCAGTGGAACGTTGCACGCCTGTTCGGCGTGAACCTCTTGAAATTCCGCCGGAGTGCGGACATCAATTAGCCTGGCTCCAGATTCCTGAAGGCGTTTTTGCGCTGCTTGGGGAGTGATGATTTGCATTTCCGTGCTCCTTTTGGTCTAAGATTCAGTCGTGTGGTGTCATGAGAGCGCATGAGGTGGCAATCGTTACGGCGAAGCCAAGAACCGGTCTTCAATACACATCATGATCTTCGCTAAGTGTGGTTCTGTGACGCGATAAAACACGAATTTTCCCTCGCGCTCAGGCTCAAGAAACCCGCAGCGCTGAAGTAAACGCAGGTGCTCGGAAGCGACGTGACTTGCAATTTGACAGTCTTCAGCGATTTCACCGACACTGAATCGATCCGTCAGTAGTAGCTGGACAATTCGCAGGCGAGTCGGGTGCGCCAGTGCTTTCAAACACTCCGCGGCCGCCGCAAAGTCATTGACGCTTCCTTTTGGTTTCTTTGCCGCCAAATTGAACCTCTCTTCGTATGTTGGGTCACTGATATCAGTATATCGTGAGGTCACGATATGACAATGGGAGATCGTTGTTTACTTGTCAAATAATGCTGCCGGATAAACCGTAGAGCTTGCACAAGCTCTAGCAGTGCTCGTTTTAGCCGGTTCACCTAGACGCCGCGGATATTGAGTGGACCGGAGAACCGCAGCCCAGATCGCTGCGCCAGCCTGCGGTACAGCGACCGCGTACATGGTGAATTGTGGGGCGTCGATGGGTCAGACCAGAATGTCATGAAGAACATTTCCGTGCACATCCGTAAGCCGCACATCTCGACCGGCGTATCGGTATGTGAAGGTCTCGTGATCGATGCCTACCTGATGCAAAACGGTCGCCCACAAGTCGTAAATAGAGACCGGGTTCTCCACGGCATGATAGCCAAGTTCATCAGTGGCACCGTAGGTCGTCCCGCCTTTCACACCACCTCCGGCAAGCCAGAGACTGAAGCCGAAAGGATTGTGATCGCGACCATTCGAGCCTTGCGTGAATGGTGTCCGCCCGAATTCACCGGTGAAGACGATTAGCGTTTGATCCAACAGCCCACGCGTTCTTAGGTCCCTAATCAAGGCAGCGATAGGTTGATCGACCTGATAGCCCATCGCTCGGTGTCCTTTTTCCAGGTCACCGTGCTGGTCCCACGGGTTGGGTGCGTTGCCTGCACCAATGCGTTTGGTCAAACAGGACAGCTCGATGAAACGGACACCCTTTTCGGTCAGTCGACGGGCCAGTAGAGCCTGCCTCGCATAGGCGGCTTTTTCGGTATCGGGATCGTCGAGACCATACAGCTTGCGCGTTGCCTCGCTTTCACCAGAAATGTCACACACATCGGGTACTGCAGATTGCATCCGAAAAGCCGTTTCGTAGTTTTCGATAGCGGCTTCTACGTTTTGGTTTCTGCCGAGTTCCACAGCAAAACTGGTATCCTGTTGCCGCACGAATTCGAGCCACGTACTTTGAATTTCGCCCGGTTGCGACGGTTTGATGTTCAAGACAGCTGGCTGCTTGTCCGCCTTCAGGATTGAGGCCTGGTGTTGAGCAGGTAAGAATCCGCTGCTAAACAGTCCAATGCCACCGTGCGGAGCAGTAGCCTGGCCACTTTGTAGTACAACGTAGCTAGGTAAGTTGTCATTTGCTGAGCCAAGCCCATAGCTTATCCATGCACCGGCACTTGGGTGGCCCAGGAAGGGGAATCCCGAGTGCATTGCAAAGTTGCCTTGCGCGTGCTCGTTGAACGGAGTCGTCATCGATCGTACAACAGCAATCTCGTCAGCCACGCCTCGTAGGTGAGGAAACAGACTGCTAATCTCCAATCCGCTCTGGCCGCACTTCTTGAATTTGAAGGGTGAAGCAAAGATGTTGCCGTTATTGTTGAACTGAGTGCGTTCGACCTCGACCGGCATGGTTTTGCCATCGAGTTCCGTGAGCTTCGGCTTCGGATCGAACGAATCAACATGTGAAACTCCGCCCGACATGTAGCACAAGATCACCGTCTTGACTTTGCCTGATGGAATTTTCCCCAATGCGGTGCGAGCATTCAGGCTAGCGAGCGCGAGCAGGCCGAATCCACTTGAACTGCGCCGCAGCAATTCTCGTCGCGAAGCTACGTATTCAGCGTACATAGATGAATTCCTTCATATTGAAGATCGCGAGCGCAAGATCAGCGTAGGCCTGCGTGTCGGAGACCGGCTCACCAAGTGAAGCAAGTTCGCTTTCCAGCATGGTTATCGTCCGTGTCATCTCCTCAACTGTCCGTCTTTGTGCGGGTGTCATTGCCGCATCAACCATCGCGGTTGAGATGTAGCGACGGTCGCCCGTTGCCGATGCCAAGACTTCTTCGGGTGTCAAAGCTCTGTCAAAAAGTGTTGCGTCGAGTACCTGTCCGCGGAGCATACGATTGCCTCCAGGGCTGGTTCCATGACGAATCCCGAATACGACTTGAGCATTGTTAGCCTCAAAGGTTTGAACTGACGTCTTATACGCTCGGCCATAAGGCTCGCCATCGCGATAACCGATGATCGTTCCATCTGCTTGGTAGACGATAGTGAAGACGATTGGCCGGCCTGCTGCCTCTTGTTCATCGATGCCTGAGAATGCCTCGGTGCGCCGGTGGAAATCGCTTCCAGCCAACCATCTGTGGCGTTGCAGTTCTCCAAAAACGATCGAATCAAACTGCTTGCCATCAAGCGTTTGGATGGTGACGACACCTCCGCCGCGTTGATTTAGGGTATCCAGCTGGACTCGAGCTTGCAGAGTTTTCGCCTTGAGCTTCCTTGTGAGAGGCGGAGTGCTAGCCCAGCCACCTCCGTCCAGGAAGAGTGCACCATCTTTGAGTTGTGCTGTGCCTTTTAATTCGGCGTCAAGGTCTCCGGTGGAGTCGTTGAGGTCGCCTTCGAAATTCCAATGGGATATCGGTTCTGGCTCAGTTCGATTTTCGTCCACTCGGTTACCTTGAGCCTCCAGCAACTTAGATCTGATCGATGTTCGGATGGCGCCGACTTTATCACGTGAATTGGCGATCTCTTTATTTATTGTCTTCCGTCTCAACTGAAGTGCTGCGTACTTGACTTGCAGCGACTCTACCAGCCGGAGTGCTTGTTGTTGTTCTTGTGGGCTTGGATCGCGACCAAGTAGTCGTCGCCAAATTTTCCGAACGAAGTCGCGCGTGTCTCCAGTTGGTGTCCCCGCTCGTTTGGCAAGATCGAGGACGAACGGATCGTTGAACAACGCCAATGACTGGGCAGGTACCGTTGTCACGTCGCGGCGGCCTTTCGTTGCAAACGGAACAGGTGCGTCAAAAGAGCCAAGGAAAGGATCGAGCTGGTTTCGAATGACAGGTACATAAACGGAACGTCGGTTTTGGCGGCCATCTACCGGTGGACCGTAGAGAGTTGGATCCAAGACGCCCGCGGCCACTAGCAGCGAATCGCGAATCGACTCGGCATCCAGGCGCTGCACTCTGAAGTGAGAAAGGAGCAGATTCCCAGGATCAGATTCGCGGGAAGCCAATGTTGATTTGCTGGCCTGCTGCCATGTGTTGCAAGTGACTATCAGGCGGATGAGATTCTTCAGTGACCAACCATCTTCAGCGAAACGGTGGGCCAAATAGTCAAGCAGCTCTGGGTGCGTAGGTTTGTCTCCCATGCGGCCAAAATTATCCACGCTGGGAACGATACCCTGGCCGAAAAGATGGTGCCAAACACGGTTCACGATCACTCGCCGAGTGAATGGATTGTCGTCGCGAAGTAGGTCCTCGGCGAGTTCTAGGCGGCCGCTCTGTTCGGTTTGGTACGGCGTAGCGTCAATGGCTTCCAGAAAGCGTCGTGGGACGGTATCGAGCGGCTTCTTGTGATTCCCGCGATCGAACAGTGGTTGGTCGGATGCACGCCACTCCGCCAATGTGGGAACGCGAGTCGGAATTGGAATGTCACTTTCCAACTTGCGATAACGATCTATGAGCGCTCGAGCTGAATCGAGTTCTTGCAGGGTATTCGGCAAAAGTCCGTCTTGAAGACACGCATTTAGGAAGCTAGCCATCTCATTGTCAACCGCGCCCCGTTTCCAGGCATCGATACACTGCTTAAGGGCGCTAATGTAAATGTCCTCCAGGTCAGAAGCGGATCTCGGTGGAGAACTCTTGGCTGCATCGAAGATGGGGCCGAGGAAGTCTTTCGAGTCGATGGGGGTTAGCTCCCCTTCTGGCACTAGTACTGCATCGCTGATTCCGAACCAAGAACGGTCGGACGGTCTTGTAAGCAGTGGCGCGTCGCGGGCAGCACTAAGTTCGATGTGGATTTCGTCACCGGCCCAATAACCGACGTCGTAACGTACCCATTGCCACTTAGGCTTGCCCTCGTTCTGCAGACGTTTTATGGGATAGACAGTTCCGTCGCGCGGGTAGTTCTGGACGACATAGCGGGCCATCGCATTTCCATCACCGATCACGCGAAGCCAGAGGGTGCTATTGTCTTCAATTGAAAAATCAGGTGAACTCAAGCGTGCTGCATGCTTTTGAGAAAGCAAATGTGAATACACACCCGCGGGATAGATTCCTAGCAATACACGATCGCCGTCAGGCTGAATCGAAAAATCGCCAGGTGCGGACTCCTCGCCACCCAGTCCGGTGCCTTCCCGATACCAACTCGAAAACTCAGCCCTGAATGGGAACTCAGAGCCGCGGTAGGCGTCAGAAGACTCTTGATAGCTTTCCCAGTTCTGAACTTGTTCTTGCCAGGCTTCCGCAAAAGAATTGGGACTCTCCGATTCACGCTTCAGCAGTTGCATTAGATGCAACGGGGAAGTTGGGGTGCTGTCTTTCGGCCAGCTACCAGAATCATCAGGGAAGTGGTCGGACAATTCCTCCGCGGCGTCCATCCATGCATCAGCGACTGCATGACGAATCTTCGCCTTTAGATCGGTCAATTCCAAAAGGTTGGTGTTCTGTTTGGCCGGAAGATCAATCGCCGTTCGGCCAGGACGTGTTGAACCCAGAATCCCAAACAGCGCGTAGTAGTCGGCTTGGCTGATAGCATCGAACTTGTGGTTGTGACAACGGGCGCAGGATACGGTCAACCCAAGGAACGCTTTGGAGAACACATTGATCTGATCGTCGGTAAAGCGAACCTTTTCATCCAATGCGTCGGTGGGTGCGAAGCCATGGAATACCATCCGCCAATGCGCGATGCCAATAAGCGATTCGTTGATCTCAAGGTCGTGGTTGAGTCTGGGGTTGTCTAGCAGATCGCCGGCGATGTGTTCTCGCAGCAGTTGATCGTAGGGGATGTCGCTGTTGAGTGCACGTATCAAGTAGTCGCGATAGATGTAAGCATTTTCAATTCGCGGATCGCCTTCTGAACCATGGGACTCCGCATAACGAATCCAATCCATCCAGTGCCTCGCCCAGCGTTCCCCAAAGTGAGGACTGTCGAGCAATTCATCGATGAGATCATTGGTCGCGGCGGTGCGGTTGGTTTGCTGAGTGAACTTGAGTAGCTGTTCTTCGGTCGGAGGCAGTCCCGTCAATGCGAAAGTTAAGCGGCGAACGAGGATGCTTGGCTCTGCTGGCCCCGAAGGCTCAAGTCCCGCTTCATCAAGGCTATCTTGAATGAACTGATCAATTGGATGATTAATCGCATTGAGCTGGGGTGGGGGTACTTCGGCGATCGGTTGGAAACTCCACCAGGCTTTTTTCCTTTCCATCACCGCCAACCAACCCGAATCCGCATCGAGTTCTTCGTCAGTCGGCGGGCGTTCGCGCGGGTCTGGGGCTCCGATCTTAATCCAGTGTTCGAAATCTCGTATGATGACTTCATCTAGCTTAGGGGCAGCGCTCGGCATTTCCAGGTCCGCGACTTCGTGGCGAATCGCGCGGATGAGTAGACTTTGGTCCGGTTTTCCTGGCACGATGGCGGGGCCGCGATCGCCGCCTTTCAGCAGTCCGTTTCGATGGTCTAAGATTAAGCCACCATCTGCATCTCCGTTGCTGCTATGGCACGCATAGCACTCCTGGGCGAGTATCGGGCGAATCCGACTCTCAAAAAACTCGATCTGCTCGGACCTGTCTGCTGCTCCTGCCCAGCTGGTTAAAGCGAGTAGGCAAACGTAAAGCAATGGATGGACGATTTGAGGCTGCATGACTTAAGCATTCTTCCATCGACTAAGTTCTTGAGTGCCTGTGAGGAATGCGGCCGGTAACCGTTGTTCCCAACGCTTGCTAAGCGTCTGTTGGAACGCGGCACGAATACAAGTGACAGCCTGGACAATGGTCTTAACAAGTTACTAGCAATAGGGCGTCAAGGCGTGCTCGGCACGGCTGCCTAACCATCGTAGCAACAAGCGGTTCGTTATGCTTCGATTTCGTGAGTCGATCGTTCCGCTTGACAAAGTCGCAGGAAAGCATGGTTTGTCCTGGTTTGGGAGGAGCGTCTCCTGAATGGAAAACGAATCAGCTCCGCAGCTCGAATGAGAGCGGCAATTTGAAATACCAATGTTTGGCTGATTCCGAATTCCGTTGCTCGAAGCGTTTCGCAAAAATTTCGTTGTTGACCCTGAGCGGGTCCGTGGCAAGGATTCGATCGCTATACTGGATGCGGAGGATAGGACTTCACTACTGCCCTGCCCGATCGAATTCGCGGGGATCGGATCCACGCGGTGCAACCAAAGGTGGCCGTACCACTTCAGACCCGCTTGCTGCTTTGTTGCCTATCCCTGCGGGCCAAAGAGTCACTATTTGGGCACTAAACTCCAGACTTGGACACTAACCACAAGGAGTAGCGGATGCAAAAACAACAATCAATCGGCGCATGGACAACGGGCTTGGGCCAGCTGCTGCTTCTTGCGATGTTCGTGCTTTGTGTCGTCGATGTCTCGGGATTGTCGACGCGTGGCGGACTGATGATCCCACTCGCTGGATACCTTGCAGGTATTTTCACTATAGTATTCATGCAATTCTTGGGATCGGCAATACCGAACATGCGATTTGCCAATGTCGACTATGGCAACCCCGAGAGGAAATAGTAGCTCATAGCAAATAGATGAAGCTGGTTTGGCAGGTTCAGTTGACGCTTGACCAAAAAGCAACGCTCGTCGCATCTTCGGTGAAGCGGATAGTGCTGCTGACCATTAAACCCGCCTTACATCAACGGCAACACTCAGTGTGAATCCATACGAATCGAGCATCAGTTCGGTCGCTGACACAACCTATGCGGGGCGACGATGGCCCACAGTGCTTGGTGCAGTTGCCTGCTTGTACTACGGTGCTAGTGCGTTGAGCCTGCCTTTCGCGAACGCCATTTGGCTTGGCGAAATCCCATTGCTTGCCACTGTTCAAGTTCCGAAATCGTTCCTGAAATCCGTTGTACATGATGGTCTGCTGTGCGTGGTTCATGCTCTCGGGTTATCCAGTGGATCGGCGTCGCCAGACTATAGTGCGACTCATGGCTGGGCTATGCTAGTCATGGTGGCCGCCCCGGCACTACTCATCGTATTTGTCCTAGGATTCTGGAGTCACGGCCAAGTGAGAACGAGACTAGTCGCAGCAGTACTGCTTCTTGCGACACTTGATGCACTTGTGACATTTTGGTTCGATTCATCGTACAGTTTGGAACTTTACAACGCTTCCTACTTCTGACCATGGCTCAGAGATCCTTTAATGCTCTCCGCTAGCCGTGTAGTACTGTCAGCTAGACATAGCCGCAACAGATAGCAATTGCTCCCGATTCGTGGCTTTGGGCGTTGGGTGTCAGGCAGAGAGCGCAAGTTGATCGCAACACATGTTCTTCGCGAAAACTCAATATGGGAAATCTCAACGCCATAGTGCTTCCGGGGCTTGATGGTTCAGACACACTGCTCCAACCTTTTGTCGACGCAGCTCCTCACAATACGCTTGCACGGGTTGAATCGCTTCCAGATCGACAGTTCACTGACTATTCAAGTCTCGCCGATCACTTTTCAGAAACACTCTGTGATGCTCCACCCTGTTTACTGATTGCCGAATCATTTTCAGGTCCGCTCGCTATCTTGCTTGCCCATAGGCTTCCGGAGCTCGTCCAGCGCCTCGTGCTGGTGGCCACGTTTGCTACTGCACCAGTCCCCAGAGTCGTAAAATTCTTACCATGGTTCCTGCTGCTAAGGCTGCCAATCCCAGCTCGCGCCGCACGCGTCTTAATTGGTGACCACCAGGAACTCCTGCCGTCACTCCGTATCGCGATCCGACAGCAACAGGTTGCGACGCTTGCCAGCCGAATCTCTATGCTCTGTTCAGTAGATGTGAAATCACAACTCGCCGCGCTACATCGTCCAATAACATATCTTACGGCGACAGACGATCGACTCATCTCGCCGAGATACGGGCGTGACATTGCATCCGCGTATCCGAAAACCGATAATCGAAGCGTCAACGGGCCACACCTTATCCTGCAAACGCAACCCGACGAGTGTTGGAAACAGATTCTAGCTTCACTCCAAACGCTTCCTTAGCAATAACATAAAAATGCTTTGTTTGGGCGACGCCGAAGTCAGACAGGACACCAAAAAAACGTCGCTCAGTTTACGTCCCAACGAAACAGGGCATTTGGGCTCTAGAGCTAGGAGAACGGAGTCTTTGCCATCGATTGCATCGGCTTGCTTCAGCGAGGCACATTGGCTTGGAGTAACTCTTATTGTTCAAGCTTGCACATCGTGCTTGATGACGTTGCGTCTGAACGCTAGGTAGTTTGCGGTCCATGCAGTCGAGCGTCTATCGATTCGCGTGGGGAGTGCGGGACAAGTTGTGATACAATAGATCCCGGCTCAAACTGAACGATCGCTAACCGTTCTCGCGGACACCTGAACATCCTAACAACCTGTCGCTCCTGCGAGAGATACAAGTCATTCGCGACGGAAAAAGAACTTTTAACTAACCGGCTAGCGGGCTCACACAAAACCTACAAACGGAGAGCCGTCATGCCTGGGACTTTGAAGAGCAATCCTTATCGACCTCCTGAACGCGAGAAAGCCCTTCGAGTCGAACCTCCACGAAAAACACTGCACGATTTTTTCGTCATCTTCTTCGTCATGTTGAGTATGGGGATAGCGGTTGTTTTCCTTCTAGGCTGGTGGTTGATCTAGTTTTAGAAAAGTGTGAGGCAATATTGGCGAATTCGTTATCTCTTACAACTCCCACACTATTGGTGCCACGCACCTACCATGCCCACGTTTTGAAAAGCGATAGGCGGATCCGCTCGTAATGAGCAGTACATTTGGGCATCGGTAGTTAAAGAATTTGCCGCCGAATACAGTATTCCACAACTTAAACGCACGAAGTGGCCCCTGTGCGCGCAGCGAGATGGAGGCGAACTCGGAAACTCGCTTTACGCCCCATTTTATTGGTGCCAGTCACTGTTTATTTCCAGGTTTTCACTATCAATGCCACGCACCTGCCATATCCACGTTTCGAATAGCGACAGGCGGATCCGCTCGTAACGAGCAGTACATGGGGCATCGGCAGTGCAAAGAACTTGTCGCCGAAGACAGTATTCCACAGCTTAAACGCATGAAGTCGCCCCAGTGCGCGCAGTGAGATC
>DNPC01000648.1 GCA_003501565.1 Planctomycetaceae bacterium
CTGCGAACGCAACCCGGCAATGATCAGAGTGACTGGGATTGCAGTCCATATACATGCTCCGGCGGCCGCACGCGCACCAAGCCACCACAACCTACCGATGCGGCAACGATCAACGATTTCGTAGAGTTTGTCGCTAAGGCCACGCCAAGTAGAGATCCGCCATCCGCGAAGCAAAAACTTGATGGGTGCCGGCCAGAGGAAATGCCAAACTCGGCCGCCTCGAGCGGCGGCCCACGCAACATGCACAATCCATAACAGTGTGATCGCGAATGCTCCGACGCGCCAAGCCAAACTGCTGGCTGAACCTGGCTGGAGCAACTGAGCGGTGTATGCCAGATCCGTCACGAACCACACCGGCAGCCAACACAGCGAAGTGCACAGCAGCACTGTCGCAATTCGACTCGCAAGGCGGCACCCCGGTAAACAGCGCCGAAATGGCTCGCCGCTTGCAAGCAACCCCGCACTGTGAAGCAGATAGCCAAGGCTAGCCAGTTGAATAACAGGAATCGCGGCTACGCACGCCAACAGTACGAATAGGCTTGCGACCTGCCACGCACCTGTGAAGAACCGAATCGGCAGTTTGCACCACCAAATTGCCGTACTGGCTGCCGTTTTTGTTGCAGTGACTGGCGACGAGTCCGAACCGGGGTCGACATTTCTGGGCGCTGGTGCGGTCGGCTGAGGCAAGGAGCTCGCTAGACCGCCTGCGACGGATGACTGGATGGTCGCTGGCGGGGAGACTGATGTCTGTGCCGAGCGGCTAACGTCAGCGCCACTGTCGGCGAGTGACGCTTCCCTCAGCGGCGCCTCGGCAGCTTTCTTGCGAGCAGGCTGAACTACCGATGCAACGACGGGCGGATCCACGACCTGTGGCCGCTCAGAATCAAGTCGCGGTGGTGGTTCATCTTGCATGGAGCTTGCTTCATGGAATCAGCGAACGACAGCATCGTGTCGATCGACAAATGTGGCGGCGCCAGCAACACGCCTGATCTCATTATGTTCGGGTAAATTGCGAAAATGTTACCAATGGTCGCTCAAAATATGAGAATAAAGACCTTCTGGGAAATGAGTAACTTTGGCAGCGCGGGCTGCGTATATTGTGTGTATTGACTGAGTGCTGCGGTTAACCACACCGCGCTGAACTGGCTGGAGCCGGATTCACAATACGTCAAGCGATCGTTGGCAGGCTGGGAGGTTTGCTCGATGATCGAGTTTGCAAAATAACCGGTCAAGTTTGGGCTCATGACCGAACCCCAAGTCTTTCCAAGAGCGGATCGATGGAGAAACACCGCTGGCTCGTGCAGCCGGTTTTAACGCTGGGGCTTATTATCGCGGCGGCAGGCGCTGTGCTGGGTACGCTGCGCGGTCGGCCGGCCATCGAGCGTCCCAAACGGGTCTTGGCGGACTATGATGCGGTGGGATTTCAGTCGACGCTTGATCGCCTGAACGATTCGATCGACGCAATGGCAGAGCGCGAAGGGCTGGAAGCCGCACCTCGTGCGGATTCGTTGACGGTTGCGCGAAGAGTCTCGCTCGCGCTGGTCGGCAGCGGGTTGAGCCTTGAAGAAGTGCGAGCCCTGAAGCTGGTTGATGAAGACCAGCGTGTGCAGTGGTGGACCAACTATTTGCTCGAGGACGATCGTTGGAGTGATTACTTTGCAGAGCGATTCGCTCGAGCCTTTGTGGGAACCGCCGACGGTCCATTCCTGCTGTTTCGGCGCCGAAAGTTTAACATGTGGCTGAGCGATCAGTTTCAGCAGAATCGGCCCTACGACGAAACCGTTGCTGACATGTTGGCGGCAGAGGGATTGTGGACCGATACACCTCAAGTCAACTTTATCACCGCGACGATGTCCGCGGAAAATGAAAAGCGTTCGGACCCCGTGCTCTTAGCCGGCCGCGTCTCAAGGGCCTTGCTTGCTCAGCGAATCGATTGCCTGCAGTGCCACGACGATTTCCTAGGTACAGCAGAGTTCGGAAGCTCGGAGGATCGCCAAGGCGGCACACAGATGCACTTCCACGCTCTGGCTTCTTTTTTCTCCGGGACCGCTTTACCCGATGTTGCGTTGGTTGGAATCCGAGAAGATGGCCGTGATTACGAGGTTCAACTGCTAGGCGATGAAGAACCCACCGTCATCGAGCCGGACGTACCATTCGATTCACCGCCACTGCCGATTGATGGCAAGCCGCGTGAACGATTGGCCGAGTGGGTGACTCATCAGGATAATAGGGCGTTTGCCCGAGCGACCGTAAATCGGGTTTGGGCACTACTATTGTCGCGACCGCTGGTTGACCCGGTGGACAACATCCCCGCGTTTATGCCAGTCCCCGATGCACTGGATGTATTGGCCGAGGACTTTGCAGAAAATCGGTTTGATATCAAACGCTTGATACGACTCATCGTGAAGAGCAACGCATTTCAGCGTGGTAGTCGAGCTGACTTTGCGATTACTGAACAGCACGAAGAGGCTTGGGCTGCGTTCCCGATTACTCAGTTACGTCCCGAGCAGGTGGCCAAAAGTATCGCGCAGGCATGTCGGCTGCGGGCGATCGACGAAGCAAGCTCGATCGTGACTCGGCTGCAGGTCTTTGGGCAATCGCAGGATTTCCTGAAGCGATTCGGAGATCGTGGCGAAGATGAATTCGACAGCGATGCGGTTACGATAGCCCAGCGTTTGCTGGTCATGAACGGCAATGTTGTCCGCGAGTCCACCAAGAACAATTTGGTCGGCAACGCTTCGTCGCGGATTGCCGCTCTGGTGGAAGATGATTCGAAAGCAATTAACGCCGCGTTCCTCGCAACGCTCAACCGAGAGCCCTCAGCCGCGGAAGCCGAGCGTTTCATTGTCCATCTGGCCGGTCCGAGCGGGAACGGGCGATCGGGCAATGATCGTGCTGGGGCGATGGAAGATGTTTTCTGGGCGATCATCAACTCGACCGAGTTCTCGTGGAACCACTAGGCTAGAACCGCCAACCATTAATCGGCGACTCCACAGGAAACAGTCGTTCAGGTCCTAACGAGGCAGGCGCTTAGGCGCGACCGCCCTGCAAATACGGTATGGGTAAGTGCCACTGAACATAATCGAAGCGGCGACGCTACTAGATATTCCGACCATTGAACAACAGAACATGTGTACGCCGGTGGACCGTTTTCTGGTCCACCATCGGCAATTACTTTCAGCAAGGCGAATCTCATGACGCGTTCTGATCACCAGCGCAAGTTAGCAGGATGGACGACAGGTGAGGCAGCTTGCGATGGTTACCGTCAGATGAACCGACGTGCGTTGATCGGTCGGATGAGCGGAGTTGGAGCAGGAGGTCTGCTGGCAGCTGCAAGCCTCGATCCGCTCACTGCGTTGGCCGAACAATTGGCCAAACAAGATAAGGGCAAATCCGGTCGGCCGAAAAGTCTGCTAATGGTGTGGCTGCAGGGCGGCGCGAGCCAGCTTGAGACGTTTGACCCACACCCGGG
>DNPC01000400.1 GCA_003501565.1 Planctomycetaceae bacterium
TATTTCGATTTTGCACCAGAGTCAGGTGCGCCCGCCAGCGATCCGGAGTTTAGCTCTGCTAGCAGACGATTGTCGGCAGTGATGGCGATCGCACCGTCGGAGAATACCCGGCCTTCCGGAAGAGTTACAAGCTGAGGCTGATAGCCATCGGAGTGGACCTCACCGCTGAGAAGATTGCGTAGGTACTCTGCGTCTAAACGCGATTGTACCTCGGGACTCATCAAGATCGCATCGGAATCTCCAACTAGTTTTCGTGGCCTGTAATGGAACGGCTCCCACTCCGGGATTGCATGTTGTTGAATTGCACTGGCTGCGCACAACTCCTCTAGCGTCGCCACATCGTGAGTTGGTCTCATTCCGCGACCGGCCCAGAGCAAGTTATTGCCCAGTGCGCGTCCCCACAACTCCAGTCTCTTCAGTCTCACCACCGTTCCTTTGATTTGACCACCGATAAATTCATTGCCGTCGCAATGAAATTCTCAACCCAGATATGCATCAGCCGTAATTGAAGCCAACTCTTTGTAGAGATTCAGCACTTCGGGTGCGGCTGCTCCCCGAACGCTCGTTCGCAAAGCTCGACACGCCCTCGTGCCCAGGGAGGTTAGCTGCGTCACTTGCCCGCTATGCAGCGAGTAAACTAAGGTGTCTTAAATGTCATACTCAATTTTTCCTGGAAGGCGGCGGCAATGTGTTTTAGAAGGCCTTCTACGTGTTTGCGGCCGCTAGTGTTCTTGGGGCTGGTTGCGTTCGTAGCGTCGCTGACGTTTGCGGATGACAACCCGCAGCGGCCAAATATCTTGTTCGTGCTTGCTGACGATCATACGACGCAGGCAATCAGTTGCTACGGTGGTATGCTCGCAAAGTATGCGAGGACAACTAACATCGATCGGTTGGCTCGCGAAGGAGTGAGGTTGACGCATTGCTTCTGCAATAACTCAATCTGTACGCCCAGCCGAGCGAGCATTCTGACGGGACAATACAGTCACCGCAATGGCGTGTTTCTACTCGACCAGCCACTGAAGAAAAACGCGTCAACTTTCCCAAAACTGCTGGCTAGGGCAGGGTATCAGACTGGTGTGTTTGGCAAATGGCATCTGGTCAATCGCCCAGAGGGATTTGATACTTACCAAGTTCTACCACGACAGGGACGCTATCAGAATCCACAGTTCTTGGTGCCAGACACCGACGACTTGGTTGAGGTAGAGGGCTGGTCGACGGACGTCATTGCTGATTTGACGATGGATTTTATTCGGAACCGGGATACCGAGCGGCCCTTTCTGGCGATGTGTCATTTCAAAGCCACTCACGATCCGTGGGATTCGCGCGAGCCGCATAAGTCACTCTGGCTGAACGAAGAGATACCGGAACCCGAGAATCTGTACGACGACTACTCAGGTGCAGGTGCTGCATCTAAACGCACGACGCTCAAGCTCGAGCAAATAAACCAAGGCACATTCGCGCATACGCGGCGTGAAGGCGTAGATATACAAACACAACGCTCGCATATTTACCAGCAATACATCAAGGCGTTCCTCAGGTGTGGTCGAGTGCTTGATGAGAACGTCGGGCGTTTGCTGGAATTCTTGGAGGCTGAGGGGCTGTCGAAGAACACGATTGTGATCTACACCGCTGACCAAGGGCATTTCTTGGGTGAACACGGGTTCTTCAGCAAGCGATTCATGTATGAGGAGTCCTTGCGGATGCCGTTTATCATTCGATACCCTGAGGTTCTACCTGCCGGCCAGGTATGTGACTCGATGATCAGCAATGTGGATTTCGCCAAGACGATTCTCGAGTCCGCGGGCATTGAACCCGCTGAAGAAATGCAAGGCCGTAGCTTTTGGGCGAACTTGCATGGCCAAAATCCCACCGACTGGCCCAACGCGATTTACTATCGCTACTGGCAGCATCGGTTACATCGCAATGTTACAGCCCACTACGGCATTCGCACTCGCAATGAAAAGCTCATCTACTTCTATGGCGAATCATATGGTCTGACAGATTTTGAATCCACGCCGCCAGAATGGGAGTACTATGATCTGGCCCAAGATCCTCACGAGATGAACAATGCCATCGACGATCCCACCAAACAAAATCGCATTGAATCTCTCAAGCAGCAACTGAAGCAATTGAAAGCGGAGGTGGGTGATTTGAAGTAGGCGTGAGATGAGATCGGGCACAAAAAAGGAGGAATGTGTACCAAGTTCAGCATTGCAGGGGGTAGTTCTACGATCGGCATTTTCGCCCAGCCTACGTAGACATCTGAAAATATCAAACTGACTCACTGATAAAGTGGCATGTTAGCTATCCTCGGTCCAGCGCTTTAGTAAGTCCCAATCGATTTCCTCGTCATCGAAAATTCCCTGTTCAATAGCCCGCTTTTTCCGATAGTGAGCTAGCCTGTCGGCAACTGGGACATTTCGACGATCGTACGATGTTTGTTCAAGAAAACGAAGCCAGGCTTGTTGACGGTTCTTCACTTCCTCAGTCGGATTCAGAGCAATCGTTGCAAGGTCCTTACAAAAATCTTCATCCCATCTGTCGGAGTTTCGACTTCGTATGACTCGCGTAACCACGTACCATAGGGTGTGGGTCATGGAAGTAGAGTTCGCGGCAGATTGGGAAGAGAATATCGTGAGAGAGCTCAAACTCCGTTTCGAGCATCTTTAACGCAGCGATCCGAGTGACATGCTCCCTGGCCTGGAGGGCATTCATCGCCAGATCGCGATCGGCCATGAATTCATCAACTCGAGAGCCGAATCCTTGTTCATAGAGGATTCGATTCGCTCGACGTTGACTTTCAAGTGCAGACCGAGGACGTTTACTCATATTTGATGTTGGTGGCCCACTTGGGTCCGCCTACTTCCACTTCGCTCACTTCAAGGATTAGGATTTCGCAACCAGCAGATGCGAATAGGCCAATGATCTCATTCTTGATTCTGTCGCGCCAACTTCGAATACTCTTCAAACGTCGCCTTTACGGACACAGGTGTTCCACCTTGTGCTTTGGAGAGTTCGGCGGCTTTCATGAAGGTGAAGATTTCAAGGGTTTCTGCAGGCGTCACAGGTGCAGGTTGGCCGAGAAAGAAATCGCCGATCTGATTAACCAGCGGAGCGTAGCCTTCGTAGCGACCGTCGGTTGAAATTTGTTTTTCGCCGAACACGACCAAGCCATATCCTTGCTTGGCAGATGCTATGCCACGCAGAGTTCCGGTGCGACCATCTGACCATTGACCTACGACGATAATGTCGCCGTTTTCGATGCACGTCACAGTTTCGCAGCCGGTTCCCATGGCGGTGTACAAAGTCTCTGCCCCGTGGACACCGTACCAATACAGGTCACTATGAGTGGGCTCAAACGAATAAGGTCCCCACGCCGCAGCACCGTTGATCTTGCCCAGCTCGGGGACGCCTTGGCGAAAACGATAGATGCTCGGACTGAAACGTAGCGATGAACTACTGAACCATCGCGCACCGTGTTTTTCCCCCAGTTGGGCGATGGCAATTGCGTCTGTTAAATCACCGCCAAGTGGTTTATCGATGAACACTGGCAGGCCTGCTTCGAAGACTGGCCGAACTTGGTCGAGGTGTTTTCGGCCGTCGACACTTTCCAGAAGAACGGCGTCGACTTGGCCGATGAGCGCCTCAATCGAGTCAACGATCTTAACGTCCATGTCGCGAAGCTGGGCAGTGAATTTACCGACGCGATCGCGACTGGTCGCGATATCTTCGCTGCCGCCGGGGAATGCAGCGACAACCCGCATTTGGGCCAGAGATCCGGTCGCTTTCGGATCGTTCATCAGCTTCGTAAATGCAGGAGCATGCGATGTATCGAGGCCGATCATTCCGACGCGAAGCTGCTTTGGAGAATGTGCCGGTTCAGCCGCTTGGATCGTCAATGCCAGGCACAGAAAACCAACAAACGCGAAACTGGAGCGTAGAAGGACTAGAGAACGGAGGAGCACACACATGATGAACCTGTCGAGTGAAACGGTGTCCAACTGAAGATTAAAGTGTTTTGTGATACAAGCCGCCGGCTTGCACAAAGCAACCTTGCAGACGATTTTCCTGGGCCAAGTACGATGAAAAGAGTCAAGCAAAGCGATCGTTTGTCTTTGGCAATCGCATTAGCGCCCGAAGACGTGGAAGTAGGCGATTACATCGCGCCACTGTACCGGACCTACGAAGTGCCGTCCTACATGTGGGACGATTCCTTCGGGCCCGAGGTGGTCCGAATGCAATTTATTGCTCCCGAGTCCGGCAAGCCACTGAAAGTCAAAAGCATCTGCTTGCCGTTCGTCCACGTGAAGAGCGGTAAGAAACAGTCGACTATTATTGACTTGCGCACGACTCAGATCGTCAGACTGGATCGGGCTTTTGCAAAGTCGGTTGTAAAGGATGTGAAGAAGAAACGCTTCAAGACCATTTAGGAACGCGGTGAGCGAAAATCGTTAGCCATCGTTGGTGTCGCTACTCGCGCCACCAACGACTAGTGTGCATTTACTCGCAGGCGTCGTTGCCTGCAGCCAAGAGCCGAAGTCGCTTAGGCGTTCAGTTTGACTTTGGGGTTGTCGGCAATGTTAACCCAGACGTGGACGTGTGGTGCGCCGCGGAAGTGCCAAACAAAGGCCGGGCCCTCCAGACGCCAATTATCCCATACCTGGTCTTTGCCGATGTCGTGGTCGGTGTAGAAGGAGAGGTGACACGCGTCCAGTCCGCCTTGTGCCTTTAAGCACTCAAGGGCCTCCTTCTGATCCGCTTCACGGAACGGTTGGACAAGCGCTCCCAGCGTCTTCTGCAATTCCTGTCGTTGGTCGCTACTCAGTTCAGTGACTGGGATGCCCGTAAAATCACCTTTCTTGCCCTTGAACGCAACGGCTTGTTCACGCGGAGTCCTTTTCACTTGGGCTGCCTTCCGCTGGCGACCGTCAAGCATTTTGTAAACTTCGTTGGCCTGCACAGCCTGTGCCCAAAATACATTGTCTTCGTGATCGGGAGATTCATCATCGATGGGCGCATGGCCGTAGAAGATTGGCCCGCCAAATGCAACGCTATCAGCTGAGTTGCCGTCGCAGCGCAGTGTCATGTGGCGTCCGGTAAGCACGAATTCAAATTTTTCGTCGTGTGGATTCCCAAAGATCGCGAAACTTTGGTCGTGACCGAAACCACCGCAATCGTCATCGAGCTGTTGATCGAACTTGGAAACCCACTGCGGGTTAACCATCCCCTCGAACACTTTGCGAACAATGTCGCGTTGTTCGTCAGAGTAAAAATTGCTGTTAATATCTTGTGGTGTTACCATCCAGTTGTTGGCAACTCGTGTTCGCAACAGACCACGCCGACTGTCCATGTGATTCCAATCGAAGCAAACCTTCGATTTCTGGCTGTCAGATAACGAGTCAAATAAGACTTTGACCATCGACTCAGCCGAGGCTGGTTTCTTGGAAGTATCTGTTATGGCCAAAGCAGCAGGCGCGCCCGCTGTGACGATGGCTCCTGCGGCTGCGGTTTTCAGAAAGTCGCGTCGAGAGTTAGTGATGGGGTGAGAGTTCTTTTCAAGCTGCGACATGGATTCAGCTTCTTTCCTAGTATGAAGGGGAGCAGTACGGCGGGATAAAAGAGCCACTTGTTAGGCGAGGAGCGAACAAAGGTGGGTCTAGCGGCCGATAAAGGACCAGAGAGCGGTAAACGCGGGTCCATCAAGTTACCATGAGTCGTAGTTAAATGTCAAAAATGGCGTGCTACCCAAGCAGCTTCGTTAATGAATTTTGGTCCTTTCGCGACCGTAATGTGGTCAGCCGCTGGGTAAGTATCCATGGAGTTCCGCTCGCTTAGCACGCTTGCGAGACACACCTTGCCTCAGGGCCCGAGGAGGGTCGAATTTCAGGTACGAGCGCCAGCGGCGAAGTAGTAATCACTGCCGAAAAACCGGTTTCGTGAACGGCTTTGGTGGCTTGGGAGTCGCAGGTCGAGTGTGTTTAAAGATGAATCTCAACAAGGAGTGATAGCAATTCCATTGAATGAAGCACTGGACAGTATTACAGGGGTGGATCCTACTGAGGACTTGATCGCTCTCGCCGAGATCAATTCCGGTTCAAGCAATCTCTCAGGATTACAGCAAGCCGCCGGGTGGCTGATCGAAAATATGCAGCTCGGCGTCGCGGCTGAGCGCGTTAGCTTGCCCAGCGTTCAATTATTGGATGACTCTGGCCAGTTGGTCGAGCAGCAAACGGGCGACGCACTCGTTTGGCATTGTCGGCCCGAAGCGAAGCGGCGAGTCCTGTTGGCGATTCACTACGATACGGTCTTCGCCAGCAATCACCCGTTTCAAAGTTGTCGTAGGCTGGAAACGAATCGATGGACCGGACCTGGAATGGCCGACGCCAAAGGTGGAATTCTGGTGATTCGGTCTGCTTTGCAGGCGCTCGAACGGTTTAACTTGGCCGAAGAAATCGGCTGGAGCGTGGTGCTTAATCCAGATGAAGAGATAGGTTCGCTTCACTCAACGCCGCTACTGAATGATCTCGCCAGCCAGTATGATTTCGGTCTGTTGTTTGAACCCTCCTTGCCAACTGGGGAGCTCGTCGGATCGCGCGGAGGATCTGGTAACTATGTGATCGCAATACGTGGGCAAAGTGCTCACGTTGGCAGGCATTTCGAAGAAGGCAAAAATGCAGTCGCCAAGCTCTCAGGTTTGATGTATGAACTTGATAAGCTGAACCAGCATCAGGGGTTGATTGTTAATATCGGATTCGTGACAGGTGGAGGTCCGTTGAACGTTGTGCCTGATTTTGCACTTGGCAGGTTTAACGTGCGTGTACCAGGAACTGAGCAACAGACCCTGTTCGAAACCCGTTACGCGGAACTATGCCGCGGCGCCAACGCGGCCGGTTATGAGCTGACCATCGATGGCGGCATCACAAGTCCAGCTAAGCCCGAGACTCCAGCGATCGACGTGCTGAAGCGAGAAGTTGGTTTTGCGTTTGAGGCCACCGGAAATGGTCGACCGACTTGGATTCGCACTGGTGGAGTTTGTGATGGAAATAAGCTGGCGGCAGCCGGTCTACCTAACATCGATTCGTTGGGGCCAGTCGGCGGCGAATTGCATAGCGATCGGGAGTGGGTCGACACGGCTAGCATCAACCAGAGAGCGAAATCTGTTGTCACTTTGCTACACCGCTATTCGCAACGTGAATTTACGGTGACTGATGCCTAGACCTTATTGAGTAAGCTTTCAGGCGTAATTGATGATCGGCCGCCGTGCAGGGAAGCGCGGTTTTCCGATTTTGCCCACAACAATCTCATCTCAAGAACTTGGAAATGTTATGACGGAATCGGAACGCACGCTTCTAAGAGCAGACGTCCTACGGCAAGATCCCCGACTTGAGCAGGCGATGCAGCTGTTACGCGATGCCGTTACCGACGCTCAAGCGCCGCTTAATAAGGTGTGCCGACCGCAATCGGGGCGCACGATTGAATACGAAGAATTGCTTGATCGGTTGGCGGCAGGTCGCGGCGGGAAAACGTACTTTCCGTACCTGTCCAGTGGTCTTGGTAACGGTCCATGGGTGGAGCTAGACGATGGAAGTGTCAAACTCGATTTCATCACCGGCATTGGCGTGCACGGGATGGGACACAGTAATCTCGACTTGGTGACGGCAGGAGTGAGGGCCGCCCTCCAAGACACTGTGATGCAAGGCAACCTCCAACAGAACCCGCCAACGGTTCATGTGCTCGAACGACTACTTGCACTTGCACGCCAGCACGGTGCTCCACTTGGCAATTGTCTGTTGACAACCAGCGGGGCAATGGCAAACGAGAATGCTCTCAAGATCGCATTTTACAACCGCGCACCGGCAGATCGGATTATTGCGTTTGACAACTGCTTCGCAGGACGGTCGATCGCTATGGCGCAGTTGACAGATCGACCGAAGTATCGAACCGGCGTTCCGACCGCATTGGCCGTGGACTATATACCACCGTCAGACGCCGAAAACTCGGCTGAGTCGATTGAGCGGAGTGTGGCTGCTCTCGACAAGCAGCTCAAGCGACATCCTGGCAAGTACGCGGCGCTGTGGATGGAGTTGGTGGCAGGCGAGGGCGGCTATTATCCAGGCAGTACTGAGTTTTTTACGGCTCTCATTGAGCGGGCGAACCAGGATGACGTACTGATCATTTTCGACGAAGTTCAATCGTTCGGTAGGCTTAGTCGACCGTTTGCGATGCAGCACTTCCAGCTCGATCAATACGCAGACATTGTCACAATTGGCAAGATTTCTCAATTGTGCGCGACCTTCTATCGAGAGACACTCCATCCGAAAGATCCGCTCCTCAGCCAGACGTTTACTGCAGCATCCAGCGCGATCGAAGCTTGCTTGGTACTCCTAGATCAGATGGAACAAGGTTCTATGTTCGGGCCCGAAGGTACGAACATGCAAATTCATCATCACTTTGCGAGCGGATTACAGCGTTTGGCCGAGCAGTATCCCGGCCAAATCAGCGGTCCGTTTGGTGCTGGTATGATGATTGCTTTCACGCCCGGCGACGGGTCGGCCAACGCAGCTAGCGAATTGGTGCACCGGATGTTTGCTGCTGGTTTGATGGGTTTTGTAGCGGGCGGCAATCCTGCACGAATTCGATTTCTGCCGCCGCCAACTGTGACGAAACTCGAGCATGTCGATGCCGCGCTGGCGATCTTGGGAAGCATCCTAGCAGATTGAACATTCTTGCCATGACGAAGATGGTGTGTGCACGTGTGGCGTAACTCGTGGGCGATAAGTCAAAGTAATTCAAGGAAGGTGTTAGCCTGCGGTTGTGGGGCACGGCGGTTAGACAAAGCTGACGAGATGAAGGTCGGATCATCAATGAATTGCTCGCTCGTCAAGGACCAGGAGACAAGATGTTAGTTCGTTCAGTAACACTCGAGGACTTTGATCAACTGTGGGGTTTGGTTGAAAAAGCGACGTACGGCATGACTACGCTGCAGATCAGCCGCGAACAACTGCGTGAGCGCATTGAGCAAAGCGATTTTGCGTTTCGCAGGAGCACTGAGAAGGCAACAGGCGATCCCTATGTCTTCGTTATGGTCGATTCCGAGTCGGGGAAGTTGGTGGGGCTGTCGTGTATCTTTAGCAAGACTGGTGGGTATGAACCGTTTTATAGCTATCGCCGCATCACTCAGACGCACTACAGTGGTCTGCTTGAGAAGTCAGTAGAAGTGGAAACCTTGCACCTTGCGAAAATCCATGACGGTCCAACAGAAATAGGTAGCCTCTTCTTGTTGCCCGATTTTCGAGGAAATGGTCGCGGTAGATTGCTGAGTTTGGCACGTTTTGCGTTTATCGCAGCTCATCCGCTAAGGTTCGACTCGGAAGTCATCGCTGAGATGCGTGGCGTCATGGACGATGATGGACGTTGCCCGTTCTGGGAGGCGATCGGACGGCACTTTTTTGGTATCGACTTTCCGCAGGCCGACAGTCTTTCAACGATGAACAAGTGCTTCATCGAACAGCTGATGCCCCACTATCCAATTTACAGTTGCTTGCTCAGTCCAGAGACACGCGACATCATGGGCAAGGTACACCCCGCTACGGAACCTGCGCTCAAGATGTTGAAGGCTGAGGGGTTCGAGGTGATCGACTTAATCGACATTTTTGACGGTGGTCCCGTTGTGCAGTGCGCGCGTGACTCGATTCATGCAGTTCGGCGGTGCGTAGAGAAGCAGATCGGACAGATTGAAGAATCGGCGCCGGAGTCGAAAGAGAATCCCCAGTCACTGTTGGCTACGGTGCACGAGGGCTTCGCCGCAACCTTGGCAAGCGTAGAAGCCATTGACGAAATTAACATTGCCATTCCCGCCGCAACCGCCAAACTGCTTGATGTTCAAGTTGGTGATTCGGTATGGCAGATGGCGCTGTATCCAGCCCGTTAAGCAATAGAAGACGTTTCCTTGAAAGAAACCCTCATTTCATTTGCTGTCGGTTTGTTCTCTGCGATGGAGCCAAAGATGATCGAGACGATGGACGGACGACAATTGATCGGGGACACTTGGCAGCAGGGTGGGGGAGCAGCGTATAAACGCCAATCACCTGCCTATGAAGGCTCGGTTTGGCAGGGAAAGCTCGCGACGCAAGGACAAGCCGATGCGGCCGTAGAAGCTGCTAGTGTCGCGTTTCCCGTTTGGTCGCAGCGCAGTCTTGATGATCGAGTGGCTGTGTGTCGGCGATACGCAGAGTTGTTATCCGAATCTAAAGAAGCACTGGCCAAGCTAATATCGGTGGAGGTAGGCAAACCGCTGTGGGAAACGCGCACGGAAGTAGCTGGCGCGATCGGCAAAGTGCAGAATTCCATTGATGCTCTCCATCAGCGACGCTGGACGACAACGGACCAGCTGGACGGCTTCTCGGCCGTCACTCGTTTTCGGCCGCATGGTGTCATGTTTGTCATCGGACCATTCAATCTTCCATTGCATCTACCCGGAGCACACATGGTGCCAGCGCTCTTGGCGGGCAATACGATCGTGTTTAAGCCGAGCGAACAATCTCCCGCGACTGGACAACGATTAGTCGAGCTATGGCATGAGTCCGGGGCAGGGCAGGGCGTCGTGAATTTGTTGCACGGCGGCGGTGACATCGCTCAGCATGTGGTTGGTGATGCTCGCGTTGCAGGAGTGCTATTCACTGGCAGTCGGCGCGTTGGCGAGCTGTTGCATAAGCAACTGGCTGGGCAACCACATCGTGTGCTAGCCCTCGAACTTGGCGGAAACAATCCACTAGTAATCAATGATATCCCGGATATCGAGAAAGCTAGTCAAGCCGTGATCATGAGTTCGTTTGTCTCTTCAGGACAACGCTGCACCTGCTCGCGGCGTGCAATCGTAGTTGGCAAGTCGAACTATGAAGCGATGATTGAATGCCTACAATCAAACGTGCCTCGCGTTAGGGTGGGTTTGCCGCTAGACGAAGAACAGCCCTTTATAGGGCCTTTGGTACACGATCAAGCCGCTGAGGGCATTCTAGCTGCGCAGGCCAAACTGGAGAGATCCGGTGCCGAGATCATCGTCAGAAGTGAGCTAGGCGACCGGTCAAACGCACTGGTGTCGCCAGGTTTAGCAGCACTTCCCAACGGCATCTCACCCGATGACGAAGAACACTTCGGTCCGTTGCTCACTATTCAAATGGCGGAAGATCTTGATCAGGCGATTTCGATTGCCAATGATACTGAGTACGGTCTGGCGGCCGGCTACATCGGTTCGGAGGCACGCCAGTTCGAGTATTTTGTCAATCGCGTACAAGCCGGGATTGTCAATTGGAATCGGCAGACAACTGGTGCAAGTGGGCGTTTGCCCTTCGGCGGGACGGGGGCGAGTGGAAATCATCAGCCTAGTGGCTATTTTGCCGCTGACTATTGTTCCTATCCGGTAGCGTCGTTGCAGGCTCCGGAATTGCTTGATCTCAGCGGTGCCATTCATGGACTAGCGTAAACGATGCATCCGGGACGGATGTTACACCCGAGTAGGTTCAAATGTTTGAGCCGAGATTGCTAAGGTAGCCCCACACGAAGTTCGCGCGGATATCACGGACCAGAACTCCGGTGGCTTTCTCGGAGCTGTCCCGGTTTTCTGCTGGGCTTCGCCGCCGATCCTCCCAGCAGGACGAACACAAAAGCGGGCTGTACAAATCGGTACTACGGAGTTTCGATGGAAGAAAAGATCATAGAAGCGAATATCGACGCACTGCCTGGTCCAACGCATTTGTTCAGTGGACTGGGTGTGGGCAACGTGGCTTCAATTGAGCATCGCAATCAAACCGCCTATCCGAAGCAGGCGGCGCTTGAGAACTTGGCCAAAGCAGAGTTGGTCGCTGGGCTGGGCATCCCGCAATATGTTTGGTTGCCACCAGATCGACCCAATCTCGAGATGTTGAGAAAGGTCGGCTTCAATGGTAGTGCACGCGAGATAACGGCGGCCGCCTTGGAGCATGCACCGTCGATGCTGCAAGCTTCGCTCAGCAGCGCATTTATGTGGGCGGCCAATAGTGGCACATTCTCTCCGGCAGTCGACTGCGACGACAATTGCTACCACTTTACGCCGGCTAATTTGATCAGTAGTTTACATCGGGGTGGGGAAGCAAACGAACGCGCAGCGGATCTGCACGCGATGCTGGCTAAACGCTTAGATAGACCGTTGATCCTGCATGATCCGCTACCTGAACTAGTGCCGCTGCGAGACGAAGGTGCTGCCAACCACATGCGGTTATCGGATGCCAGTGGGTTAAATGCGATCAACGTATTCGTTTACGGTGACGGACCATCTGGGCGAAGACCGCAAGTTCACTTTCCTAGGCAGACTCGACTGTCAGTGGAAGCTCTAGCTCGGCAGCATAGATTGCCTGGTGGCAGGGTCGCATTCGTACAACAGCATCCGGCTGCGATAGACGCGGGGGTTTTTCACAATGACGTCATCGCGACCAGCCATCGTAACTTTCTCTTCTATCATGAGCTCGCGTTTGCTGATGGCGAAGCCGTAGAAATGATCAAGCGCCAATTCGCTAGCGAAGTTGGACAACCCCTGACGATAGCCAAAGTGCCCTTGGAACAATTGTCGCTAACAGATGCAGTTGAAAGTTATTTGTTTAACTCACAGATTGTGGTAGATGACACAGATACTTGGACGATCATTTGCCCTAATCAGTGCCAATCGGTACTATCGGCCAAGAACGTGGTCGAGGGACTGATTGCCGATTCGAATTGTCCCATAGCGGCTGTACGATACATATCGTTGCAGCAGAGCATGTCCGGCGGTGGCGGACCTGCATGTGTGCGGCTTCGGCTTCCGATTGCTGCTCAGGCGGAGATCCTGCAGGCTGACAGTTTTTATCGATTGACGGATGATCGCGCCGCCAGCCTGCGGCGAGCGATTGCGGAGACTTATCCCGAAGAATTGACACTTGGGGATTTCACTCGAACAGACGTTCTCGACCAAGTAAGAGTGGCCCGGGAATCACTTTTGTCAGCAGCAGATCAATAGTGTCGGCGGGTTTGTTCTCGCAAGCAAAACGCGTCCGAGCAGAATGGTCC
>DNPC01000473.1 GCA_003501565.1 Planctomycetaceae bacterium
TACGGTCCACTCGGATTGGGACGCGTACTTTTGCAATTTACGCTCGGGAAGCGAAAGACATGGCTGTTGAAATTCGAGCAGTCGGCCAGGACAAAGCGGCACAGAAACTGTTCTTGAAGCTGCCTTGGGACTTGTACGCTGATGACCCGAATTGGGTACCTCCGCTGTTGATGCAGATCAAAGAAATGGTCGGCTTCAGGCCAGGGCCATTCTACGAACGCAATGCATGCGAGAGTTTCGTTGCGATTGACTCTGGTCGAGTCGTTGGGCGTGTAACGGCCATTGAGAACGTAGGGCACAACGAACGGTATTCAGAAAAACGGGGCTTCTTCGGTTTTTTTGATTGCGTCGACTCGCAAGAAGTTGCGACCGAGTTGTTAACTGCAGCCGGAAGTTGGCTCAAGCAACGCGGGCTAGAAGACCTACGTGGTCCTGCCAATCCGAGTTTGAATCACGAAGTTGGTTTGTTGGTGGACGGGTTCGGTTCGCCGCCGACCTTCATGATGACCTACAACCCGCCGTATTACGAACGTCTGTTGACAGATTTCGGGTTTGAGAAATGTCAGGACATGTACGCGTTTGAGGGACACATCGACATGATTGCTGGGCTTGACCCCAAGCTTGAGTTCGTAATCAAGGAGATCAAACGCAGATTCAATGTGAACGTCCGCCCCTTTGACCCTAAGCGGTTCGATGAAGAGGTCGGCCTGTTTCTGGATATCTACAACAAGTCGCTGGTTGGCACGTGGGGGTTTGTTCCTCTGTCAGATGCCGAAGTCGCGAGTCAGGCGAAGGGCCTAAAGCACCTGCTTGTGCCTGAGCTGACGACGATCATTGAAGTGGACGGCCGACCGATCGGTGCTGGTCTAGGATTGTTAGATTTTAATCCCGTCATCAAGAAAATCGGCGGGCGCTTGTTCCCGTTCGGTTTCATCGCATTGCTTAGAAGCAAGCGGAAACTCAAACGCGTCCGTTTAATGAGCACGAACGTGTTGCCAGAATTTCAAAAGTGGGGATTCGGTCTTTTAGCACTTGAGGGAATGTTGCCTCACATCATGGACCTAGGCATCACTCAAGGTGAGTTTTCCTGGGTTCTGGAATCCAATCATCTCTCACGTGCGAGTCTTGAGCGAGGTGGATTGGAACGCAGTAAGACGTACCGGATGTTCGACCGCACCCTGGCTGACATTAATTGACGAAGATTGATGTTATAGCAAACCACTTTGCGGTCTAGTCCGCTATATGGGTAACGGCTAGACCGGTAATGGTTCCGCGGCAGTTATTCCGCATTTAGATCGCGCGTATTAATCGGCTCAGCCAATGCTCGACCAATCGCGGATTCACCACGCCGGGCACCAAACTGTGGCCATCCGCTAACATCTTCAAGTTCCGGCATCAATTCGCAAAGCTGAGAGCACAGCATCTCGGCGAGACGCTTAATGCGATTGCCTGGTTTTGCTTCGCGAATTGCAACTGCGGTTTTCATCGTCCTGACTAACTTGGCCCGTTCTTCAACCGGCCTCGAAAGGGACTCAGTATCTTCAAGCAGCTCAATCAGAGGAACTTCTAAGGCAAGCTGAATTGCCACCAATTGAGAAAGGGTTAAGTCCGTTGTTGCGCACTCAAGCGTTCGATAACTCCGGATATCGATACCCAAGCGTTTGGCCATCGTTCGCTCGGTTACACCTTGTCTGATCCGGACTTCTGCGATGCGATGCCGTACCACAGGCCGCTCGATTGTAGGCCCAGGTTCCGATTGGCACCGCGAATTTTCGGGATCTTGATGCGAAGCGCGTTTGGAGCTGGAGGAATCTGGTTTTTGCGAATGTCTTCGAGGGGAGTGGGGCGTGAATTGAGATCGACCGGCGGGCGTACAAGTCGAATCTTCAGGTAGTTGGCTTTTGGGGGCGTTTGGTCGATTGGTTGTGACAGGCTTTGACGGTGAACTTTCTTCTTTCGATGTGTCAGATACCCGTTTGTCGGTGTCTCTCTCGGTGTCACGACCTATCAACCGCAGCCCAACGTGAGCATCAAGGCTCTGCGTTGGAAAGGTTGAAGACATTAGTTGGCACACTCCAGTGGCGTCGAATAACTCCCTCACCGCTGAGAGTGAATCGAGGACGCGATCTCGACTCATGGACATTCAGACAATCTTCGGTGGGGAATAGTTCCCCTGGGTTTTGTCGTTCCACCCTTAGACGAGCGGTCTGATAACCCGCGGCCGTAAACAGCCTGACGTGTCGTAGGCCATGGTAGCGTCCGGCCGGACAACTTCGGACCCACCAAAGTCTGAAATATTCAGACAATTTTCTTGACCAGATTCTAGAATGGCCCTCTTGAAGGACGTGGTATCGGTTTCAAGACAAATCTGTGTCGAATTGAGTCGGTGTTCTCAGTATGGATCAGAAATACGTAATCTGTGTACAGGTCTACTAGTCATAGTGCGGGGGCCGCCGACAAACTCGTCCAGCACCGTTTGATCGCCAATAAAGCGGCAATTGAGTAGACAACAGCGTAATAGAAATCGGTTCTGATCGCGGGAGTTGACTGCGCAGTTGCGCACTAGCAGTAAGAATCCGACTGGTCGGTGCTAGAGATAGTTAAAGAGCGAAAGTTGACTTGCCTGGCTCATCAACTGTAGTGAAGCTTGCATTGCTGCTTCTCGCGCGGCCAAATCTGAGATTGTTTTGGCTAGGTCAGCATCGAGTTCGTTCGATTCGGCTTCCGTCAACTGAATCTGTTGTTCGGCATTCAAATCCCGGAGCGCCGAAATTGACTGTTGTCGCGCGCCTAGAACGCCCCGTGATAGAGACATGCGCTGGATATCATCTTCAATCGCTTCGGCAATTCGAACCATGTCTTCGGGACGTCCGCTTTCAACCGCTTCTCTCAGGCGTATCAAACTGTTGAACGCCCCCTCGACTTCAACGCCACTCACATCAGTCCCTTCGATGACGTTGTTGGATCCGCTGGGACTGCCTGAACTCGATGATTCTCCAATTGGCACCAAACCCAAACTCCATGCAGCTTGGCTCCCGCCGACGTTCGCAACCGATATATTCTGAGCGCCCGACGGAGATGAAAGCGTGATTCCGTTGCCGATCGCCTTGAGACCCGCAGTAATCCGTAGTGTTGGCACTTGGTTGTCGACATGATTGTTGATACGGTCAAGGACGTCGGTCACCGTCTTGACGCCGCTCAAGTCAACTCGTAACAGACTTCCGTTGATGCGTGTAAATACGAGGTCGGGACCATTGTCATTTAAACTGAGTCCCTGCCCAAAGTTAAGCTCGTTGACTTGTGTATCAGTGTCAAACGTCCGCAGCCCGAGCCTACTGGCCAGGTCTGATCCGTTTTCTCCGATTTGCAAGGCTGTACCACTTTCAGTGCTGCGAAGTGTAAGGAAACGACCGGATTCCAGCTCGGCGTCTACGTTGGCGCCGGACCGCTTAATGGCGTTGGTCAGGTCCTCAACCGTCTCGAGCGTCAGTGTGCTGACTACGTATTCCTCGTCACCCTGGTATATCCGGAATGAATTGGGACCACCAATTCCTGAACCGCCAAAGAGATCGGCTAGATTGGTTCGCCCTGTTGCGATGGGATCAATGTCTTGGCCAGTCACCGGTGACAGGCCCGTGGTAGTATCATTGTTAATGCCCAAATCATTTGCCATGCTGCCGGAGCCGACTTCGCTGATCCGCAGGAGTCCGCCCAGACCGTCGGCAAACCGTACCGTGATGCCACTGGAGCTAATCGATGCTTCGACATTTCGTCCGCTAAGCGAAAGTCCACTGAGTGCTTCGGTGACGTCTGCTACGTTGTATGCCGTACTGAGATCCAAGTCGATCACGTCGACGCCATCACTGATGCGAACAGCACTATTTCGTACGCCAACACCTCGGTTCAGATTCTCTAGCGGTGTATCCAGGGTCAAAGCAGGATTGAGGTCAGCTTTTCCGATCACTTCGTTGCTTCGGACACCGAATGCCTCATTGGCAGGAATGTTGGCTGCCACAGTGGACGAATAGTCACTGACGGTTTCCAGAGCAGAACCGTCAGCGGTAAACTGGACCGTGTTACCGTCCAGTGTGACAGGATTTGTCCTTACTTCCGAACCACCGAAAATGTACTGATCGCGGAATTTCTTGTTGGCAAGTGAAATTAGTTGGTCTAGGCCAGATTGCACTTGCTGCGAGAACGCATCGATCTCTTCTGCACTGAGCGTTGTTCCAGTTGCAGAGACGGCGACTCCACGCATTTCGGTCAAAATCGACTGCGCCTGCGCAAGAGTGGATTCCGTAGCGCTAAGAATCGTGTCAGCGGATTGGAGGTTGTCCCCGACTTGGGACTTAAACTCGTTGCCGCGCTGGGCTGCTAACGCACGAATGGCTGCGCTGGGATCTTCGCTCGGACGCTCAATCCGCCGTCCTGTGGAAAGCTGTTTCTGTAAGTCCAGAATCGCAGATTGATCTTGGTTGAGCTGGAATAGCAGGCGTGTAATGCCAAGCGAATTGCTGGCACGGCTGGCAACGGTTGGATAAAAGGACGTCATGGTGGGATGCTACCAGTGTGTTACTGCGTTTTGGGGGAGTGGCTTTGTGTCAGGTCAATCGAGTCTCAGTCTTGACTAGAGGTTTACCAAGGTGTCTAGCATTTCGGCGGAAGCCTGGATAACTCGGCTCGACGCTTGATAGGCGCGTTGATAGAAGATCATCTTTACGGCTTCTTCGTCGAGATTGACTCCCGATGTTGCCAGGTGCTGTGATTCCAGAGTGCGATAGAAATTGCGCAATCCATCTGTCACGCCCGACTCTACGTTGATGTCTTGGCTGGTTCGAACCACGATGTCTTCATACGCTTGCTTGATCGATCGGCCGTCAAGACCATCGACAGGATTGTCGAATGCTTGTGCCATCGCCAGTGCGTTGCCCGTACCGCTGCCAACTCCTGTGTTGCTGGCTGCAAACTTACGTGGGTCGTTGGCAACCGTTGATGATAGATCAATCGTGGTTGCTGAATCTCCGACGAAGAAGGTATTGATACCGGCTGCAGCTAGGAAATTGGAATTGTCATTTTGAAAACTGAACTCGAGGCGATCGTTGCTCGAATTGATCCGCAACGTGCCGTCTAAATTGACGCTGCTCTCCAGTCCGGAGATAGCGTTGATATTCGCTGCAATGTCTTCAAGGGTCGTGTCATCCAATCCACCCTGGAGCTTGATTCGTATCGCATGTGTTTCGCTAATACCGGAGGTCTTATCGGTCACCTGGATTTCAAACTCGCCGTTCTCAACTTGGATCGGAAAGCCTGCCAGGTCCACTGGACCAAGCGGGTCATCTGCGGCATTGTTGGACGTGATCTCTGTGAAACCGTCTAGGCCTTGCCCTGGTGAGTGCAGGAGATTGAATTCTCGAATCAAATTTTGAGCGAAGTCATCCAGTGAGTTGAGTGTCGAGTCGATTGCACCATCGCGAGCGCCATACAGTCCGTGCAAGCGTCCACCGGTGACTTCGAGTGGAGAGTTTGTATCTTCGAGAAGAACTTGAGGTTGCGGCGGAGAGCTCTCATTGTCGACCGCGGAGTACACTTTTCGTTGGATTCCTTCGGCCACCAAATACTCGCCGCCGACGAATACTGAGACGGAACCACTGGCTTGTTCGACCGCACGAATGTCGACTAGTTTTGAAAGGTCCTGCAGTGCGACCAATCGTTCGTCTCGCAGACCGACCGCGTCACTACCACTGGTCCTGCCTCCCTCCAGCTCCACGATGCGCGTGTTGAGCTTTGCGATGCTCTCGGTCAAACGGTTGATTTCACCCGTCACCCCCTGAATCTCTGTGTTGATGTTGCCTTCCATGGTTTCAAGCTGTTGACCGATCTGACGAATATTTCCGGTCAGAAGCTTGCCACGTTCAATTACCAGACGACGCAGCGAATCGTTGCCGGGTTGGTTGAGAACATCATGAATGCTGTTAGAGAAATCTGCGAGTTGACTGCTCAAATCATTGTCGGTCAGTTCACCGAGAATCGACTCGATCTTGTTATAGATATCGCCCTTCGCTGCGCTGCTGGCGAGTTCACTTTCGGTCTGCCGGAGGCGTTCCACCAAAAAGTTGTCGACTTTTTGCCGTACGCCCACTGCGCGCACACCGTTACCAACGATTGCATCGCCACGCTTGCCTGGCACGGATGGCGTTTGGATCAGCTCTTGTCGCAGATAGCCCGGTGTATTCGCGTTGGCGACATTGTTACCAACAACATGCAATCCCAGTTCGTTGACACTCAACGCGTTAGCGGACTGTTGGATGGTCGAGAAAAGCGACATTTTTCTTCTCTAAATTTGTGTTGGTGCCGAGACAGATAGTCCGCCACGCCTCATGGATTGATCGAGTTCAATGCAAACCGCGGCGGAATGCCAGGCGTTGTCAAGCATCTCTAAATGTTTGCATTTAGAACTCTACCGCCTTGGCGATCGCAGTGACGTGACTCGTTGTACACCGGCGACTTTGATTCACCATGAGTTACGAAGCGAGCAATCTGTGAGTAGTGTTGCATGCATTGATGTAGCAGTACCCAAGCCGAAAAGTGCAGGCGACGTAAGTGTCGAAGTTGGGATTGTGCTAGGGCAAGTTTCTCTCGCAAACGACGATCCTTCCACTGGGGAAGCGAACGAGCCAGTTGCGATAGGTTGTCGCGAGGAAGTCCGGCTGCCAAAGCTTGCTCAAGCAGTTGTTCACGACGCTCGAGCACGGCGGAGACTTCCTGCAGTATTTCTTCCGCCAATCGAGTGCCCTCTGAATCATCTATCGATTGTTGGTCGATTCGCGGCCGTTCGGCGACTGTGTCCTCTGTCTGCCGAGCAAACGGTAAGAATGTCCCAGATACAATCCGCTGTTCGAAGCTGGAAAGCCAACCCGTCCACCGTTCGTTGATAACCGATAGATCATCGAAGTAGTTTTCAAGCTCTACTGATAAGTCCATAACACCACCCAACTTTGGCTTCCGTGCTTGCGTTGCGGAATACGGTCTGACATTCTTGTGCCGTCACCCAGATCGCCAGCCGAAAACCCAAAATCGTCGGCGGCGCACCAGGGATTCTCCAGTCACATTCCAGAAAATCGGCATTCTTGACGATCGTCGTTCAACCGAACCGGCAATAATGGTGACCATTAGCAGGCCAAGTTGCTTGCTAGTGTGGGTTTGCGGGCTGAAACGATAGCAATGCAGAATGACACTCTGCGTTAGGCCGTAAGCCAGACTTGGCAATTTGTGAGGTGTGGGGGAGTTGTACTGCGTGAGTGTTGGAGTTTTTGAGTGGTTCAGCAGTCTGCCCAAGTTGTCGCACGAATATGAGTCTATCCGGCGAGAAGGCTTGACGATGCTTGGCTGCCTGGTGGAGCTGTTACGTCCCGTTACCGAGGTCCGCGTGTTCGTCGCGGCAGAACTTGCCGAAGAGTTTGCCGGCAATTTTGAACTCAAGAGCAACGAAGTTAGAGAGTATTCCGGCGCAGGACAGCCCGATCAGGTTCTAAGCGCTTGGCAAGAGCTTAGCCAAACGGTCGACTTCGGCTGGGTGGTCGCGCCGGAAATGGATGGTCTCTTGCATCGCGCTTCGGCAGCCCTGCACGGACAGACCACACTGATCAACTGTAGCCAAAACTTTCTGGCGTTAGCTAGCGACAAATGGCAGACCGCAACGAAGCTTAAGGCCGCTGAGGTTCCGCACCCAAACACGTATCTTGCGTCGGATTCAAAATCTGCCTTGGCACACGTTCACTCAGCGCAGACTTGGGTCTATAAAAGAGCTGATGGTGCCGGTTGTGACGGAGTTCGTTTGTTCGATCGTGCCGGTCTGGCCGCGCTCGAACCATCTGGTGCGCATGTTCATGCCATCTTGCAACCGTGGCTCCAGGGTGAACATTTTAGTGCATCTTTCTATGCAGGGCCGAATTCGCTAACGCGGATTGGAGTCGCGACGCAGAAAATCTGCACCAAGTTCCAGCGGGTCACCTTGGACGGGTTGAAACCTGCGGACTTTGTTCCGGACCGGGATGCAATGTGGAGTGTCGCAGAGGCGGCAGTTGGGGCGCTTGGACCTCACGGGCTGGGCTGGATCGGTGTTGATATGGTCTATGAGACGGAGACCAGAACGTGGTTGGTCATTGAGATTAATCCAAGATGCACGTCAAGTATCGAACTCTTTGCTCACGAAGACCGGCTGGCAAGGAGTATCGCTGAAGTACTTGAAGTTCTTGGTTAGTAGACTTGGCCCCTAAGGCGATCGTGACCTTCCAGCTCATTCGAAGTACTCGCGGGCGCCCTGCCACGAGCTATTCTCCGGGCAAGGGGGCCTGAGGCTGCATGAAGTAGTTGTTCAGAAAGTCTCGACGGTCTTCCTCGGTTCTCGCGAACTCAACCAGCCTTAGCAGCTTAACCTGATCCGATTTTAGTTTCTGGCTAAGAGCCGATGCATCTTTTAGCTCGTCGGGTAATTCGCCGACTGCTTGAATGTCGGGTGGGAACACGCGGCCTTCAATTACTCCGTAACGCTGGAGCATACCTAACGCGGTTTCGAGGCGTCGATCATGCTTGTTCTTGGCGTGCAATCGTTCTCGCAGCCAGTCTATTCCAAAGGCATTGACGCTCTCTCTGTCGAAACGCAGGAAATCATGCAGACGGGCGTAGAAATCCACGTCCGGGTTACTCCATTGCATGAACTCCATTTGTGTTGCGAGGTCGCTTTGCGAGTACAGTAGCTCACATTGACTGGGCAATCCATCACGTCCGGCACGCCCGATTTCTTGGTAGTACGATTCGATGGAGCCCGGCAAGTCGGCGTGTACAACAAAACGGATATCAGGTTTATCGATTCCCATTCCAAAGGCATTCGTTGCCAGGACGACATGATCTGGCTCCTCAATGAATTGCTCCTGGGCGCGACGTCGTTGCTGGCGTGGAAGTTCGCCATGGTAGACCAGATGAGCGATGCGTCGGTCGAGTAAATAGTCACTAAAGCGATAGAGCGTTTTGATGAGCGTGAAATAGATGATTCCAGCTCCGGGATGGCGGTCCATTACTTCCAGAATCCGCTGGACTTTTTCGTCGTCATCCCAGACATCGGAAACCTCTATCGACAGATTTGGGCGATCGATCCCTTCATGATAGAGTTCCACTTCATCGCTACTCAAACCAAGCTGATGTACGATGTCTGCCTGGACAACTTGAGTGGCTGTGGCGGTGAGTGCAATCGTTGTAGGATTGCCAACTTGATCGCGAATCTCTTGCAGCCGTGTGTAGTCAGGTCGAAAATCGTGTCCCCAGTGACTAATACAGTGTGCTTCGTCGACGGCGAGTAGCACGATTTCGCGACGATTTAGGATGTCGCAGAAATCTTGTTTGCGGAATCTTTCCGGCGTGACGTACAGCAGATCGTGTGCTCCGGCGGCGATGGAGGCATAGCGTTTTTCGCGTTCATCGCGCGTGAGCGAAGAGTTCACGAATGTTGCATCGATGCCTTTGCTCTCCAGCGCCTCTACTTGATCTTTCATCAAGGCGATTAAGGGGGAAAGTACCAGAGTCAGAGGCGGCCGCTGCGTGTCTGAGCGGCGATAACGCTGGGCCAATACGAGCGCAGGCACCTGAAAGCACAGAGATTTTCCCCCACCCGTTGGCATGATTACCAGCGAATGTTTGCCAGCCAAGGTGCGTTCAACAATTGCTCCCTGATTGCCTCGGAACTCCGTGAAGCCGAACGTTTCTGTCAGAACTCGTTGGGCGGTAGAAACGGCTGCGGACATAGGTCGGTTGAATTGAGAGTTCTGGAAAAGCTGCTATTTCACGAAAATTCGGCTAGGTGCGACCAGTTGTTGCATTGAGTGCTGTGTTGATGGGAAGCACCTGTTGATGCAGCGTATGGTCTACCGGTTGTCATTCGACAAAGTTCCTGCCATCATCTTAGCGTCGCATTCGAAGAATGCCGCTCGTCTAACACTTATCAGATTTCCTGGATTGACTACTGGACGCCATGCGCCGTGCTGCCTGCCACTATGGCCCATCCGTAGTGCTGAGCTACGCGTGACTCTGAACGACTCGGACTTGGGACTACCCGTGACTCCTGAACGACTCGCGACGCTGGAATTTCGGGGTACGTTGCTATTTGGGACGACAGGTTGCTACGGATCCGCGGGAGCGCAAACGCGCGCCGCTGGTCATTTGTGTTTAGATCAATTGCCGGACGAACAATAGGACAAATCGATGCACTTTACCGAAGGACTGTTTGAGCTCCACAACTTGTTTACTCTCTTGATGCTCGTCATGTTACAAGCGGTCTTGGGCTTCGACAATCTGCTCTACATCAGCTTGGAATCCAAACGCGTCGAGCGTGACAAGCAGTCCATGGTACGCATGTGGGGCGTTGGACTCGCCATTATTTTACGATTGGTGTTGTTGTTTGTCCTGATGGTGACCATCGAGAAACTGAAGTTCCCGCTGTTTCGCCTGCACTTAGAAGGCTGGGTGGAAATGGACGTGACGATGCACGCCTTGGTCGTTTTGTGCGGTGGTGTTTTCATCATGTACACCGCGGTCAAAGAGATCGTTCACATGCTCTCAATTGAAGATTTGGAGCACGAACATGCGAAGAAACCGAAGAGTTCAGTGGGAAAGGCGATCACTTGGATTGTGATCATGAACCTCGTGTTTTCCTTCGATTCGATACTAAGTGCGATTGCCCTCACCAAACAGTTCTTTGTCATGGCAACCGCAATCGTAATCAGCGGCTGTTTGATGATTTGGCTTGCTGATCGAGTTGCTAACTTCCTCGAAAAGAACCGGATGTACGAAGTTCTCGGGCTGTTTATTTTGTTGCTAGTCGGCGTGATGCTCTTATCTGACGGTGGGCATTTGGCCCACATGAAATTCTTTGGGCATGCAATCGAAAAGATGGCGTC